>CAZLWR010000012.1:0-22783 GCA_964563595.1 uncultured Candidatus Peribacteria bacterium
GCAGTCGGCTCATAACCGATTGGTCACAGGTTCAAGTCCTGTCGGGTCCAAGTTAACAACTCAAGTAAATTGAGTTTTTTTTATTGACTCAGTTGGTTAGAGTAGTCCCGACATGTCGGGATTGGTCATCCCGATCAATCGGGATCGGGTCCAAGTTAATAACTCAAGTAAATTGAGTTTTTTTTATTATTCAAAATCTGTTTGTTAAGCGGTCTTTTTAGCAAAAATACTACTATATTTTACCAACAAATATTTCTTACTATCTATTTCTATCTCTTCTGGACTATATTTTGCAAAAAATACAACATCCCCTACGGCAATATCACCAATTGGCACCAGTTGTCCCTCATCAGTCATTCTACCAGGTCATAATACTAATACCTTTCCAGAACCAGGTTTATCTTTACCAGTATCTGGTAATACAATTCCACTAGCAGTCAGCATCTCCTCCTGGATAGCCTCTACTAAAACATACTCTCCGAGCGGTAAAATCTGTGACATGTTTTCAATACTTAATAATAAATAATCAGATTATATGTTATCAAAATAGCACCTCAAAGTGCATGGTGCTACAATAATCAATGGGTAAAAAAATTCAAGAGTTTCTCAAAGATTTTAAATCATACTTTATAAAAATACTCTATATTGACATCGATGCTACTATGTTTACAGTGCCAATATCCGAATATAAATAAGGACTATGGGCATGACCAAGTTTATATTCAAAGAGCGTCGAATTCCAAGTCGGCATCCTTTTTTTATAATTTTGATTTGACCTTAGATACTGAACTTCCTTTTCTATGCACCTTTGCTTTCTTTTTTTCTTGATGCTGAGGCAAGACCTTATTCTCTATGACATTCTCTCCAGCTTTTTGATCCAATGATATATCTTTTTTTTGACGCGGAGTAGTTTCCAATGCATGCATAAACTGATCTACTACGACCGATGCATATGACCCAGCCGGTAAAGTAAATCTCATAATAATATCATCACCCTCCCAATTCCAACTAGGCTTTAGAGGAGATATCCGAGCAGATCTGATTATTCCATATATTTCCAAATCTTTGTAGAGTTTCCAATGTATAGGGTCGATCTGATGTTGGTGCATAAAAGAATGAAAATATTGACCAAAGTTACTATCTTGTGAAGGGATTAGTGAATTATATCCCAATACAGGTAGTGCAACACTGTGATGAGTTTTCGGATTAAACGGCATAGATTTGTTGTTACTATCTGCTTGTATGAAGAAAATCTGTTTTCTATGCCAATCTTGTTGTTCATACAATCTTCATTCTTCATACAAATATATTTTTTTATCTATCATCAGTAGATCTCCATCAATCGGATGTATTCATTTGCTCAATCTTTTTTCCAATACCAAATTAAATAGATGACTTGCATAGGCCTGTAGTTTAAATTGACGATCAAATCCACTCGTAGTTTTGTCCCTTCATGCAAGAATATCCAAAGCCTGTTGTACATTACGACCCCCAATACCAAAGCGTTGTTCTCCAAAAAAATTAGGAATAGGCTGAGCAAACAATCTATCTAACACGAATTCGGTATGAGCACGATCAGTTACATGTAGTTTTTTAGTTGACCTGAGTCTAATCGTAAAATGATTGTTGAAGTCATCTTTCGTGGTGAGTTGTTTATCCGATCGACCAGTTTGCAATACGCGACATACTTTCAACAAGCACCCTACAATCAGCTTATCTAATTTCTTTT
Organism: uncultured Candidatus Peribacteria bacterium; assembly: GCA_964563595.1. Classification (GTDB taxonomy): domain Bacteria; phylum Patescibacteriota; class Gracilibacteria; order Absconditabacterales; family Absconditicoccaceae; genus CALMFT01. Next base: position 1,730 of record CAZLWR010000012.1, read on the forward strand.
CTGGAAACCTCTTTGCTATTATTTCTGTATGAAAACTAAACCATTGTTTGGTGATTCAAAACTTATCTTTCAAACCGGCATATCCAATAGCACTTTTTGCTACTTTCAAATACTTACTTATATGATCTACAATCTCCATCGTCGTTGTGTGTTGTTTTTCTATATGCACCAAAAGATACTCACCTTGATCTTTGAGGGCATACGGCAGTTGTTCATCCACCAGAAAGTCTTTGAGATGAGATTTAAAAGAGAAAAGATGAGCCATATGCTGAATAGGTTATTTACAAATATAAAATAATCTGATTATTATTAAGTGGTCACTATTTACAAAAAGTTATCAAAACTATATAAAAAACTCCAAGGGTTGTTTCTTGGAGTCTAAGAAATAGATCAGACCAAGGGTTTTTATTTAGTGCACATTTTATTTAATATCACTAGATAGTTACCTGTATCCTCATGGATATGAACATAAGGATCCCGTGGATTAGTGGTAGATAATATATTAGGTTCCGGAATATGTGTCATGGCATAAAAATCCTCTGGCAAATCGGGCTCAAGATTCTTGAGATAAAAAGCATTAGAAGTTTTGCCGTATTTACGTTTATCTGAACCGTCAAAGTTGTATTTTTTGTAAAATCTGACTATATCTTTTTTTGTGGTAGAATCTGGACGATATATCATCATTTTATCACCATCAATGATGCTATTTACATCAGGCGGTGTATCGATACCAGGAGCGGCTACCACACTGAATGAGGTATTTTCTAACCCTTCTATATATTCTTGAACTAAAGTATCTTGGTCTTTACTATGATCATTGGCAGCATGAGCTTGAGAAAAACCATACAGTAAGTCACCTCATGTATCCAATCATACTACTCAGATACCTCACGCAAACACATTCATTAATTCTCACAAAGTATCAAATCTTTCCTTTAGTTGATTGGGTTGAGCAGGATCGTATTCTATCAAATAAGAATTATATCACTCTTGACTAGCGAAAGGCTCATAAAATCTTCCATGTTCTTCTGAACTATCATTACGTATCCTGTGTATACCAGGAGCAAGTTCAGTGGTATTTTTGTATTCTCTTTTTGAACCAAGTGACCCCTTTCATTCAGATCAAGTCTTGGAAGTTCTTACTGAAATAATTCCTTTTACAGCAACCCCTTGTTTTCTAAATTGATTAGCAAGGCAAGTCGACTGAACTACATCACTCCCACCTCCCATAGCGATAAGAACCACTTCTTTTTGATTTAAATCCTTCAAAGAGTGTAAAGTATGTAGAGTCTTCAGAAACGGCTTTCTATCTATAAACTTTGCCTGAAAACCATCATTAAAAGGTTCAATAACTAGATCTTGATATTGAATAATATCAATTAGTTTAATCTCAACAGGTTTACCAGTACTTGCGTCTAAGACTTGCTTACCTGCTGCATCTAAAGTTTTAGGATTTGCAATTTCAGTTAAATTACAAATTATCGTACCCTCTTTTTTAGTTTTAGAAAGTGCTACTTCCATTTTCTGAAAAACCCTGGCGAATAATTTGAGAGCAAAATGAGTTGCAGACTTTAGTCCCAGCATACGATCCCCTTGCATAAGGTTTGTAAACTGACCAATAAGATTACTAAAAGTAGCGGGAGCATAATACGGAAGATATGCATAATCCGATTCGTATCATGATTTATTAAAGTGTTTCTCTAGGATAGCCTTTGTGTGAGTATCAAGCTTATCGTATACTTTTCTCATAAGGTTTATCTCTGTTTTATCAGAGAGTCTCATCATAGCAATAATTCTACCAATCACCATATCTTTTTCTTGTTTTAACGGGAAGCCACCAAAATCCTGACACATCCATCAAATATAATCACTATATGCTTTCTTGTGGTCTATTTTTCATAGTCTAACTGCATCAAGCAATTCGTAGGCTTTAAAGAATTTTTTTGCAAGTGGTTCAGTACAAGTCACTGATCCATTCTGGATTTTCATTCCTAGTGCACCAGATACATCATACCAAAAATGCAACATATAAAAATCAAATGCCTTCTTGCTCATTCCCTTTAGCTCACTTAAGGTGCCGGAAGGCATTTCTCCTTGTATAAACTGACCAATATTCACCTTACAATTAGTAGCTTCTGTAAGAATCTTTTTATATTGATCTTTCAATCTTGCAAAACTAGGGAGGTATTGTGGTGCATGTTTTAGACAATAGGCGATCGCATGATCATGATCAGCAAACTTCTTAGCAAATTTTTCAAATAGGATATCCTCTAGCGTCTGAGTCTTACCCATATCACTAATTGGCATATACACAAGCTTGGTATCCATAAGTTCCATATATCTCAACATCGCATCTACTCCAGAAATTCCAAAATCTAAAGTATCCAATGTGAATTGTCTTATTTGATCAAAAGAGCTTTGAGTCAATTTATCTGTTCAAGTCTGACACTCAGTAAAGCGCGCATATTCGTTCATCAATACATACTTGAAATTTATAGTACCAACTGCATTTCTTTCAAATTCAATCAGATCTGCCTTTGACAACTTTGTGCCATACACAAACTCTCCGAATGTTTGTCCGGTTGTTTCAGCACCATGAGCCTTTTCAGGCGTTGCATATTTCGCCTTCACTAGTAAGTTCATTTCGGGATATACCTCAGTTGCTTTTTTTATAATAGCGGCAGCTGTAGTTGAAGTTAAGAAAGTATTTTTTAGAAACCTAAATACATCATCCGGAAGTGTACCCTGATTATCGGCTAAAATACCACGAACATACTCCCCATGATCTACTAAGTTCAAAGAAGAAGCAGTATCCGGCACTAAATGCAGTTTATCCATGCAATAGTATTTATAATAAATTGAATAAGGTTCATAGTTTTTAAGTTTTTACATAGAATTGTCAATAGTAAACCCATCCCGGAATGATTATCGAGATATCTAATCGTAATATATAACAATTCCACATAATCTATTGACAATATAGAAGTAAAGCTTATAATTTATCACTATTTATCATAAATTTATCTTATGCCAGCACTTTCCGCAAACCCAAATTGAGGTTTTAATAAAACAGAAGTGATTGATCTTCTGGCAAGACTAGCTAGTATGTCAGAAAAAGTTGGTAAAATTATATCGCCAACTGAATGACCACAGATACTACAAAGAAAAAATGTTACTCCTGAAGCAGTACAACAACACCTCGGTTTAAGTAGTGTTGAAGAGTTAAAAACTTACCAAGATACGGAAGTAGCATATCCTATTACTATGCAAAATGGTAGAAAGCTATTCTTAGTACTTACTATTGTTAGTAGCTGAGGGGGTATGTGAGGAGGTCAAAAGATATATGTGCCTAAACTTATTGGAATCATAGGAGCTAATGAAACCAAGAGTAAAGCATATCGTTTTTTCTACAAGAACGGACAGAGCGGCTTAGAAATAAAAGATCAACATGGAGGTCAAGCATGACTCGTGAAACGCAACGGTGAATCAATACACGATGATTTTAGCACAACAAGCCTATCGAAACAATCTGAAAAGTTGCATTTTTCATATACAGATGAGGATACTTTTTCGGGGAAAGCGTTTGTAGAATGAGAGGCTAAAAAAATAGAATTTGAATTTCGCTCACAACAGGAACTTCATGAGATTCAAGAAGTTTTAAATTGAATATGCGATGAATTGTTCTCATCCAATGTTGCAGGGAAAATTAGAAGTGATTTATTGGATCTATTTGATTAATAATTTATAAAATAAACTGATATTTATGCATACAACCTCGTGACCAGTAGATAACTGGTTTGTAGACAAATATAGGGGCAAAAAGGATGTGTTGGGATTTGGTGATGTATATATGGAACTTCGTAGTCTTTTTGGCCAAATCAAAACTCTATTAAATGAACAACCCGTCCAAGTAGGACAAGTAGAATTTATAATCCAGAAAGTTGTTTACTTAGTTAGATCAACCAAAGATGTCATTACGACAAAAAATAGTGCATCATTGTCGGATAAAATGGATGCATATTTTTGAAATATTAGAAGTTTTGTCATGGAATTTGCTGCTAAAGCCGAAAATTGATGATTCCAAGTTGGTATGTTTGATACTACATTAGATCATCTTGGTAACGTAGAAAGTACTTTTCTTGTGGATTCAAGATTGGTTTATCACAACTATAATGAGCAAGTTGCACAAGCCCTGACAGTAGAAAAGAAACCTTACTCTAGGATGTCTACTGAATATCTTGGAAACCGGGAAAAGCTTAGCAAGCAAGAACGGCTCGATTACTTCAGTATGAATGGACCGAGTAACTTTGGTATAGAGGGGGATCTAACACCCGCAACACTTGGAAAATACTATTTTCTTTCAGACGTACGCAGCGTCGGACCAATTAGCGGTAAAACAGACAGATACACTTTACCTTATCAAAAAGTATTTCACTATTATGTAGGATTATGTAAACTCCTTCAGGTAATAGACAAAAAATACTCGAATAATAAGGTTGCTGCATGAGCTAAAACAGTTGATATCAAAGAATTTACCAATACAATGATTCTTGATACGCTCCCAAGCTACGTCAAACAGCATGTTAGTGAATCAGATGCACACGAAGAACAAATACAAGCATCAACTATGACTTTTCTTATTGATTACAGAGCAAGCATAGTTGAGTTATTGAATGCTATATTTCCAAATTAAATTCAAATTGCTAAGAAAATTACGGCTTCTTACCTGATCTTTTAGTATTGTTTGTGTATACTCACATCATACATCCAAGCAATAAGCTCTCATCTCGTGATAGCTGAGTCTAGGTTGCCAGTAAAATCAAATTGAAGATATCATAAGGACATAGCTCTTTGAGCATAATTTTGGTACCAAGGTGTTTCATTTTCGGATTGGAAACCATCAGCTATTCTCATAGCTAGTGCCAATGCTTGTGCCTTAGTTAAATTATTTCTTGGCCAAAACTTTCCCTGAGTCCCCTGAAAAATATGAGCCTTACAAGATTGCACTACAAATGACTGCAAGGTCGGCCCAACAGTATTGATATCTCCGAAACTACAAGACAAAGAATCATCAGCACTCAATAAATTCAGATTATAGGCAAATTGAACAAACATTTTTGCTGCTTGCTCTCTTGTTATCAACCTGTCTCATCCAAAGGTTTCACTTGTTGCAAAATCAGTTAATCAGTTTGCATGTGCCCATTGTACAACAGTTTCGAAATCTACCATAAGATCATCGATACATTCTCACTCATAGGAAATAGGTTCACCCGCGGCTTGTGCCATACATGCGTTACCATATGTTTTATTATTCTCGCCACATACTGGCATATATACTTGAGCACATACCTGAGGCTTTGGCTGTGTGCATGCCCCTTGAGTAATATCTATAGCTCAGTCAGCCTCAGCCATACATCTATTCGCATATGTTTGCGGAATAGGATCACAAGGAGTCGTAATACACTGAACTTGTTTTTTACCACACACTGGAGCGTACTCCATAGTACACGCCTGCTGAGCTTGGGCAAAGCCTACAAATCCCACTACAAACAATCCCACTACTACTAATATTTTATTCATGCCATATAATTAAAAGATAAACTTATTGGTATACGAACAATATACACAACTCGTTACAAACTACAAAAAAAACCAATGACAATATATCAATGGCTTATATAATATAGAAAAGGAATAGTCTGATTATTTTTTATTTTTATTTTGAGCTCTGGCATTTTCAGTGAGATACTTTTTGCGTAATCTAATAGATTTTGGAGTGATTTCTACGTATTCATCCTGTCAGATATAACCCAAAGCATCTTCCAAAGTCATATGTACAATGGGCTCAAGTCTCATAGCTTCATCGTTACCGGCATTACGCACGTTGGTCATCTGTTTATTGATAGTAAGATTGACCGTAATGTCTCCTCCTTTCAAATGCTCTCCTACCAGCATACCCTCATATATTTCCTGCTGAGGATCTACAAAAATAGGACCTCTTTCCTGTAACTTATAAATTCCGTATTTCATCACTTTACCAGTCTGGCAGGCTATCATAGATCACACCAATCTTTTGGGAATCGCACCGATCCATTTACCAAAATGTGAAAAACTATGATACATAAGACCCTCTCACTTGGTAATCAAAATAAAATCTCACTTGAGACCGAGTAAGCCCCTAGTAGGTATAGTGAATTCCAAGATAGTTTGACCATGTTCTGTAGTCATAGCCTCCATAAGTCATTTTCTATCTGAAATAAGCTGAATAATCGAGCCCGCCAACGCTTCATCCACCGTTATAATCAATGTTTCAAAAGGCTCCATAGTGTCTCCATCAACTACTTTTGTAATAACCTGCGGTGCTGACACTTGTAACTCATATCATTCTCTTCTCATTGTTTCAATCAATACTCCAAGATGCAACTCCCCTCTTCCTGATACCACAAACCTGCTAGGGTCCGCAAAATCTATTTTCAATCCTACATTTACTTCAAGCTCTTTATGCAATCTTTCATTGAGGTTTCTACTAGTTACGAACTTACCTTCTTTACCCATAAACGGTGAATCATTTACCAAAAACTCCATAGTCAAAGTTGGCTCATCAATGGTTATAGGAGGCAATGGTTCACTATTTTTGTCTTCACAAATAGTCTCTCCTACATAGATATTTGGTATACCGGCAATCGTGACGATATCTCCACACTGCCCTACTTGGGTTTCTACTTTTTTTAGTCCACTTGTTGTAAAAAGTTTACTTATTTTCCCAGTTCTTGTACCTCCATCATTATCGAAAACAGTCACCGTTTGTCCTACTTTGATAGTACCTTCTCTAATACGTCCAATTCCCAACCTTCCCAAGAAGTCGTCATACCCCAAGTTACTGATCTGCATCCTCAATGGCTTATCTGATAGATCTGGTGCAGGTGGCACAAGTTCAATAATAGTCTCAAATAAGGGACTGATATCTACGTGTGGATCATTCAAGTTTTTTATTGCGATACCTTGTTTTGCAATTGCATACACAACTGTAAAATCAGCCTGATCATCGGTAGCTCCAAGAGATATGAACAAATCAAACAATCTATCAATAACCCAATCAGGTCTAGCAGTCGGCTTATCTATCTTATTTAATACAACAATAGGCTTGAGACCGAGTTCCAATGATTTTTTCAAAACAAACTTAGTTTGAGGCATAGGTCACTCGTAAGCGTCTACCACCAACAAAACGCTGTCTACCATCCTCATGACTCTTTCAACTTCTGATCCAAAATCAGCATGACCTGGTGTGTCAATAATGTTGATAGTTGTACCATTATACTGGACAGAAGTATTTTTACTATAGATGGTAATACCCCTTTCTCTTTCCTGGTCATTACTGTCCATAATAAGTGCTGCACCATCCTCTACTTTCATAGTACCAGACTGCTTCAGCAGGGCATCCACTAAGGTAGTTTTACCATGATCTACATGGGCAATGATAGCAATGTTTCTAATAAACGGCATAAAAAATATAATCTGAAATTATAAAATACCCACTACATCTCAGCGTAATTAGCTGATTACTTAGTAGGGCTCTATGGAGCACACAATAACATTGTTTACTGTAAGTAAGTATAACTTTTCCCTCTTACATTACAATAGAGTTATCAGTTACTAGCAATATACTATAATATTTTTTGTATTTTGTCTTGTAAAGTATATAGTATTTGTAATAAGTATATACCCTTGATCATTTATTATGTAGACAAGAAAGATGAATTCAGTAAAATCATGAAACATAATTACACAATGAGGATTACTCACTGTCATACTAACTTTAGCAGCATACAGCGAAGCACTCACTCAAAACTATACTATGCCACCACAATCCTATAATAGCCAAGGAGCAAGAATACTTACTGTAGAGGCTTGATCTGGGAAAGGCTTTATGGCTTTATTGAGAGACATAGGAATAGATAACGAAATCATTGTAAATCAGGCGGGTAATGCTTTGCAAACATCATTTCAACAAAACTTCTCAGACTATAATGGGATACTGCCAGGAGGCACTACCATCACTTATTACTCTGGTACTACAAAAACTATTACAGTTACCTTACCTAATGGAGGAACTATTACTGCAACTGTTACGGGTACTACAAAAAAACCTATAACAAATATTAGTGTTACTCAACCAGAAAAAAAACAAGTCACACTTCTCATGCCAATGACTTATAGTACTGCCCCAGACAACGAGACCGCCAGAGTGATGGCGAAACCAAGAGACTCGGTACATACAGCGAATATAGGATCAACAGGATTTGTAGGTGCCATTAGAGAAGCACTAGGACAAGATATGAACCTACCTGTGGAAAGTATTGCTAATCAAGCAGGCACTTTTATTCAAGAAGATATATTGCTCGTACTAAAGACAGATATTTTACCAAGAAATATAACAATAAGTTTCACACAAAATTGACCAAATCAGCTTGAAGCAACAGTAACTCAGACTATCACTACAAAGGAAAAAGTAAAAACCGGAACAATAAAGAACAAAGCAGGTAAACACATACCCACTTACAAGACAATTAGTAAAACAAACACCAAAGTATTATCCCAGTACATCATCGTAGTAAATGGAAACAAAATCACTACTTCCATACACCATTAAAGTAAATACGTTTTTCACTATTTTATCCGCAAGAAGCCTATATTAAATATACTGATGAAACACCTGACTAAAACACTTCGATTATCTGCACATCTTCTCTTGCCTGCAAGTAATAATTTTGCACATACCCCAATGAAGCCTTATACAAATGGTCTAGAAGCTGCTCTCAATGATTACAGCATAAGCAACTGGAAGTCTAATCCCAACCTATTGGCACTTGCCAATGATAACCAAACATTGGTTGATAATGCTATCAACGCTCTGCAAAGATCCTATACTACACTTGGAAGCAATAAGTACTTCACGCTCTACCTCGAAAGATATTTTGAAAATGATATACATAAACTGACAGCACATTTACTTGCTATTATGATTGAAGAAACCAATCTCAACCCAAGACGTTGAGAAGGAGGCGAGCAAGGTTATCTACAAGTACACTGCACTTCAAATATCAATATTATAAAAGAAAAACGATATCCTTCACTAGTAAAAGGAAGAAAAGTACCAAGTAAAAAGCTAGATGCTACGGAACTAGGAGTCATGATGGCAATGGAAAACTATAGCGTAGTAATGTATAGCTTAAACCAAGGACAATATAGCGACAACATCAACTTCTCGGCAGAAGATAAGCAAGCAGCATCCTTTCTTTTTCATAACAAAGGCTCACTCTTATTTCGTGCGATTAGAGAGCTCTCTGAGTCGTCTGCAGAGACATTAGTTACTCGAAATGACGTATTAGTGTATCTGGCAAGTTTATCTGAAGGCAAGCCGATTTACGATATTGATCGCTTTCCTATACTTGATAAAGTCTGGCATATACCTTTGATAGCTGATGGAGAACGACTCTTTCCAGAGGGAGAGAAAAGAGAGGCAGCTGGTGGGTTTAATTACGCTATCAATACTCCCAAAATCCTCTCTTATTTGGGAGCAATGGAATAAAAGTCTCACTTTCCCTTCTTATTGTTCTAACAAAAAACCCTGTACATCAGGGTTTTCTATTGTGTATGAATGCTATATCTATTATTCTGCGTCTACTTCTTCTTCAGTGGATCAGATGTCAGTCATAATATCATCGACTTCAGCTCCTGGGATCACTTTCTTGATCAATCCTACGGTCTTATCCTCATGGATTTCATCACTTACCGCCTCGCCTACATTACTCAAATTCTTCAATCACAATTTCAATATTTTCTCTCTTCTTTCGATACGAATCTTCTCCATTTGTTCTTTGCTCAAAGGTACGATGTTTTGACACAATCCTTTGAACATATTAGCAAGATAGTAATATGACTCAGGTATGCCATACATTTGAATCTTCTTACCTTTGATAATAGATTCGTATGTTTTGTTTCTACCAGCGATATCGTCAGATTTTATAGTAAGCATTTCTTGTAAAGTATGTACAGCACCATATGCCTCAAGTGCCCATACTTCCATCTCTCCAAATCTCTGTCATCCATCCCTTGCTTTACCAGAAAGTGGTTGTTGGGTAATCAATGAGTAAGGACCAACGGCTCTGGCATGGATCTTATCCTCTACCATATGCTCCAGCTTCAATATGTACATGTATCCAACTGAAACCTTTTGATCAAATTGATCACCATTTCTTCCATCATAGAGATCAAACTTACCATCATCCGGCAAATCAGCAGATTTAATAAGCTGAATCATATCTTCAATCTGATCTGTGGAAAGACCGGACTTTCTTAAGTAAGCAATATCTGTATCGCTCAAATCACCCGAAAAGAAATGTCTCACATCATCAACACTAAATCCTGAAAACAATGGTATAGCAAAGTTGTATCAGGTTAACTTCGCAATAAGTCCCATATGGTTCTCTAACACTTGACCAATATTCATACGTGAAATCACTCCCAAAGGATTTAGAATTACGTCAACTGGTTCACCGTCTGCAGTATAAGGCATATCCTCTTCAGGCAATATGACAGAAATAATACCTTTGTTACCATGCCTACCTACCAATTTATCTCCTACTTCAATTTTTCTATTCGTAGCAACAAAAACAGTGATTTTATTCTTCACGCCCGCCATCAGATTATCTCCTTTCTTGGAATCAAGAACCACTACATCTAGTACTTTACCTTCAGAACCAGATGGTAGATACAAAGAACTATCTTTTACGTTTTTAGATTTTTCTCCAAATACTGCTTGAATCAACTTTTCTTCAGCGGATAACTCTCCTTCAGACTTTGGAGAAATCTTACCTACCAAAATATCACCTCCTTTAATAATAGAACCAACACGGACAATACCATTTTCATCAAGATTTTTTAACTTAGCCATACTGACATTTGGAATATCAGGAGTAGTTTGCTCTGGTCAAAGTTTTGTATCACTTACTTCTATCTCGAATTTTTCAATATGCACAGAAGTCAGGTTATCATCTTTTACTAATCTATCTGAAATAATAATCGCATCCTCATAATTATATCCTCCCCAAGGCATAAAGGCAACTCTCAGGTTTGTTCCAAGTGATAATTCCCCTCAAACAACCGATTGACCTTCAGCAAGAATATCACCAAGTTTTACCATTTGTCCCAATGTTACTCTAGGTCTCAAATGAATAAGAGATTTTTGGTTCGACATACTATACTTTTGGAGATTGTATTCCTTGATAACATTCTTTTTGTTATCTAACTTCTCATATTGTATCTTAATAATGTAATCTATACCACCATATTGTTCATTACTTGATTTCTTACCTCCTACATAAATTACTTCTCCTTCTCCTTCGGCAGAAACCACTGAAGTAGAAGTACGTACAATATCTTTTTCTACACCTGTTCCAACAAATGGAGCCTGAGGTTTCAATAATGATACCGCTTGTTTTTGCATGGCAGCAGCCATCAAAGCACGATCCGCATCATCACGATCAATAAATGGAATACTGGCCGCATCTGGAGAGAATAATTGGAAAGGACTCAAATCAATATGAGTAAGCTCATTGACATGATAGACGTCAATCTTTGGCCCAAATTGATCAAAACCTCTTGCAGGGACTCTTTTTTCTAAGATATTACCGTGAATGTCTACTTTTATGGTTGACTCTCCTACGGTGTATTGATGGTCATTTTCAGGAGAAATATACTCTACATCTTTAGTAACATATGGCCTGACTCTCAAGTCAGTTTTATTAATTTTCTTCAAGGTCTCTAAAATAAGATCGATGTTTTTTGCGTCAATATAATTACCCTCCGCAATCAATACCTTACCTTTTGCATCTACAATGTCTTCTTCAAGAATCTTATGCAACAAAGAATCTTTGGATACCGTGATATGTCTAGAAATTTTGATAGCAGGAGTTTCCAAGAAACCATCTTCATTAACTCTACTGTACAACGCTTGATGGATCACCAAACCAATCTGTTGGCCTTCCGGAGTTTCAATCGGACAGATCCTACCGTAATGAGACAAATGCACATCACGTACTTCAAATTTCGCTGTTTGTTTCTTCAATCCTCAAGGTCCACCAGCAGTAATTCTTCTCTTATGCTCAGTCTCAGCAATAGGATTTGTATTAGCAGCGAATTGACTTAATTCAGAAGTCGCGAAAAATGACTTAATGGCACTATCAATCATCTTGAAGTTCACCACGTCAACCAACTTAAGCTGTGGTCTTACCATAACGTATTCTATAACATGTTTTTTCAGTAACTTAAGATGACTTGAAGTAATCTTAGTTCCTTTCTTTATGAGAACTTTCTCTTCAAACTCCACATTTTCCATCAAAACAGTACCAACGAGTGATTCCAACTTATCATCATCTGATTTTTGTTTTACTTCATCCTCCTCTTCTTCTATATCACTAGTTTCAGCACCCTCTATAGCATCTTCACCGTCGTCCATACCACTCACCAATTCATCAATCTCATCTTTTTTCTTTTCGGTTTGTTCTTCTCGCAATAATATTTTTTGTTCTAAAGGTAATACTGATAACTTACCTCTCGTATTTTTTTGAAATCTTTTCATAGTTGGTTGCAAGTACGCATAGAGCAACTCACCCATCGTTCTAATTCTTTTATTACTCAAATGATCCGCATCGTCTGCAAAATATCATTTTTTACCATTCGCAAAATGACAAAGATATTTTATAGCCTGAACAATGTCATCTACATCTATAACATTATGATCTTTCTTTCCTGTTATACCAATCTTTGCATTAATCTTTCTCCTGGCGATACTTCCCAGGAATATTCTTTCAGATTCAAACAAATCTCTGATATATCTAATAGCATTATCCACATCTACTAATTCACCGGGTCTCAGTTTATTATAAATAAACAAAGCAGCATCTTGCATACTGGTAGTGCTGTCTTTTTTCAGAGTATAAGTAATATAATCAAAATCCTCTTCATCAAAAATACCCGCAAAAAGTTCTTTGATTTGCTCATCAGATTCAAATCCAAAGACTCTCAATAAGGCAGTGATAGGAAACTTTCTAGACTTATTTATTCTTATGGTGATTTGACCTGTCTTTTCTGCAGCGACACTAAACCAAGATCCTTCTTGAGGAATGATTTGGAAACTATAAGAATAATCCTTTTTATCAAATTTATAGAAAATACCATATGATCTAATAATCTGATTAACGATAACATTCTCAACTCCAGAAATAATATAGGTACCGGACTTAGTCATAAGTGGCATAGTTCCTACATTGGCTCTACCATCGTAAAGAACTTCGCCCGTAGATCTGTCTATAAGCTCTATCTTTGAATTGATAACTCATCAAAAAGTAAGTTCTTTCTTTCTGCAGTTATTAACAATTCTATCGAGCTCTGCATCTGATATCTCATCGCTATTAGCAGCAAAATTTCTGACTATTCTCAAATCAGAAATACTCAATACCAGCCTCTCGCCTGCAATATCCTCAATAGGAGCCACTTCTTCAAACAGCTTAGGGAGATAGAAATTCTCAAATCTTGTGAAACCATCTTTTTGGGTTAGCAAAAGATCAGGAAATTGAAAATTCCCGACGTCCATACTATGGAGAGGTCTCAAAAAAATCCTGTTGTTCAGAGCATCAACAGTTGTTCTTTTTGTTGTTATTTTTGCCATGTCAACAAAGGTTGTAGTAAATTAGAAAGCTTATTTGGTTTTTTGTGGGGTAAGCTGATGTCTGCCCTTGGCTCTTCTTCTAGCCAAAACATTTCTACCGTCTACAGTAGACATTCTATCTCTAAAACCATGCGTTTTGAGTCTTTTTAACCATTTATATTTTCTAATTCTTCTCAATTTACTTGCCATCGGTCACTACTTTATTGAATTAAATGGGAATTACTTACTGAACGGTAACAATCATAATTGTCTAGCAATAATAATCGAATTTCTGATTCTTTTTTGGAATTTTACACTGTTACCAGTATATTTCCTTGGCTTGATGTAACCAAATCTGTTATTGTAAAACTGCAACAATGATACATTTTTCCAGCATACATCATCTATGTTTACAATAAGTTTTGGTGTTTTTTTGAGTTTCATGAGAGACTAACTAATATATAAATTTCTTATGTAATGACATACTATTATTCCTCAACAGGATCAGCAGCGGTTTCGTTATCTTCTACAACTATTTCTACTTCTTTCACTTCGGCAGCTTGCTTAGCATCAGGACCTTTACGGCTTCTGCTTCACTTCTTATCTTTTGCAGAAACAGTAGCAACTTTTTCAGCGAATTGTTCACTGAGTTTTGCAAAATCATGGAAAGGATTCTTAGCATTTCTTGCCAAAAATAATGTCCTTATTAAGCCTTTCATAAGACGCAATTTCTGTTTTGCTTCTGGCAAAACACTAGGATCCACTTCAAGTAAGTAAGAAATAAAGTATGCCTTACTCCCTTTTGCTACACCATGTACGTTGTAAACAGTTTGATATCCAATATCGTCTTTATGTTTAATCCCCTTAGGAAACAATCATTCTATCTTTGCAGTCAGATCATTTGAATCTTCAGTAGATAAACTAGGATGTAAAACGATTACTAATTCATACAATTTCATAAGTACAATGTTAATCTTTAAATAGATAGTACGCTATAATTACAAGACCTCTAATTGGCAAATCCGATTCTTTCAAATCCTACTACTTCAGCCTTACCAGAAATGAGATCTTTTATTTTAGTTGCTTCATCACCAACATATCCTTGTTCCAACAATACTGTTTCAGAATATTTCTTCTGTAACTTACCAGTAACAATATTACCAATTACTGCCTCAGGTTTACCACTCGCTCTAAGTTCAGATTCAAATTCAGCTTTCATCGCATCAACCTCGGTTGCTGGTATAGAGTCAGTATTCAAATACAGAGGATCCATAGCGGCTATTTGCAAAGCAACTTTTTTCACACTCTCAGTAGCATCAGCACTTAGTGGGTTATAATAAACAATCGCTAGTAATTTACTTCCTGCGTGCGTATACACATATACTTCAGCACTAGGAATTTTTCTTACAAACAACTGGCTAATTTTCATATTTTCTCACAACTTTCCTACGATCTCAGCAACCATAGTATTTAATTGTTCTTTTTTAGCTTCGTCCAAGGCATCAAAATTTTCACATTCGGTATTGATGGCTTGTTGCAAAACACGCTGCATGAGATCGTCAAACAGTTCATTTTTAGCAACAAAATCAGTCTCACAACCAAGTTTCAAAACAGCAATTTTAGCATCTTGAATAAGATAGCTTATTTTTCCTTCTTTTGTTTCTCTATCTCATTTTTTCATTGCCGAAGCAAGTCACTTTTTCTTGAGTAACTCTTTTGCTTGTTCTATGTCACCATTTGCTTCCACCAAGCAGTCTTTGCAATCTTTGAGAGAAGCCAATGTAGTGTCTCTAAGCTGTTTAACAAGATCTACTGAAATATTCATAATAATCTGAAATGAGTAATAAATTTAATGCAATTTGCTGATATGACATCTACTTGTCACCAAAGTACATAACAAATGGCAAGGCAGCCGACAACACAACAAACAATGCAAGTAGTGAAATAATGATAATTCTTATAGTTTTCATCTATTTAAAATAATGACACGATATGAATGAAGAACACAACTTAACAATGTTAATATACCATGATAGAGTCTAATAATCTAACCATAGCAAAGTGACAATCAGCGTCTGTAATGCGTAATAAGTTTATATTTTTTCATAACCAATATCATCATTTGGCTAAGTAGTGTTGTAAGAGTGCAAGATGAGTCATTGGATGCAATCAGTTCGTTATTTCTTGAGTCAGGTTTATTCAATCTGGCCTCTCAGATCAATCAATAAGCTCTCTTCAAAATAAGGCAAATAGGATATTCGTATCATGATAAGCATATGATTTTCAAGGTATTCACTGGTAGTTTCATGGATATAAGATTCTTTCCATCTGCTAATTTTCAAACAAGGTTAGAATCCAACTACCAAGTCCATAAAACATCTTCTTTTGTAACATATCTTTTTGTTTTCGCATACCAGTAATACACTGTCTTATGAATATAATCAAATAGATAAGTAATACTATACTAAGTGGTAGAAATACTATTCGTATCTTGGGAATTATAAGCAAGATGCTCACAAGCAATACTCGAATAATAACTACTAATCGGTATCCTAGTGCCTGTCTAAGATGATACATTTCAAACTCTGTCAAGCCAGATCTACCTATGGAAATAATTATTCCCACCAAAAAATACATTAATACCGCTCTTTTTCTCTCTAGAGAACTAGGGACATATACCTCCTGTGCAACAGCACTGATATTCACTTGTTTATCCATGACCCTATTATTAAAAGGTTTAAAGGCTTAAGAGCTCAAAGGTTTTATAATAAATACATTATAAACTCCACGGATTTTAATTGTTTCACTCCTTCGGCTTTGCTCGGGACAAAATCAAGTCTTTTGCTTTGTACTTTTAGTTTACTCAGAATATATACTTCAAAACAAAAGACATAGATTGTTGACTTTTGGTATTCATGACAATCAAATTTTGATCATCAAAATATCTATCAAAGTCCGTATTGGCAAGCACTATGCTTTTCGCATTTACCTTTTCAACTTCATCTACGAATTTACTCAACATCTTGCCGTCCACCAATACTACTAGATCGGGTTTACTTTTGAGATCTTTCACGCCTTTGTATACTCTTTGTACCTTTGCCAACTGCCTCTTTTTCATTAGTTGTTCTTTTTTTGTGAGGGTGTGGAATTCATCAGACACAATAAACTGTTCCAGCTTATTCATAGACTTTATTCTATTGAGAAGTGTTGGAAAATTTGTCAAAATACCACTTGGTGTACCTACATAAAAGTAATGAATACCCGTAGCCTCAACGACTATTTCGATATCCTTAAGAAGAACATGCTTTTCGCATACCAATAATATAGTTTTATTTTCTTTACGATACTCGTCTATAAGTTTCTTAGCAGACTCAATTTGCTCAGCGACTTTTTCAGCATCCAAAATAACCATATTATTTTCTGTACCGCTCCAGTAACGACTTGTCTTAGGATGAGCATGTTTTACAATGCTACCCAAATGGACATGGTGTTTCACCAGTGCTTCTATTAATTGTTTAGACATAATCTACTGTTTTAGATAAATCAATTATTTGAAAGTAACTTTTGCACCAGCTTCTTCAAGCTTCGCCTTCATTGCTTCAGCTTCTTCAAGTTTTACATTCTCCTTTAAGACTACTGGAGCTTTTTCAACATAATCATCTTTTGCAGCTTTTAGATCACAGCCAAGAAGTTCTTTTACTGCCTTAATAACAGCAATTTTTTGCTGACCAACTTCAGTAAGCTCGATGTTCACTGAATCTTTAGCGGCAACATCTTCCGCTGCACCAGCAGCAGGCCCTGCGACCATTACACCAGCAGCAGCTGACACACCAAACTCTTCTTCAACAGCTTTTACAAGTTCATTGAGATCTACTACAGATAATTCTTTGATAAGATCTAGGATTTTAGTAACGTTTGACATAGTACTTCACTAAATAAGGTAAATATAATTTAAATTTATATATAACAATCTTATATAACAATAGATGATTACTTCTTTGCAACTTCATTGATCACCCTTGCGAACGAAGTCACAGGGTACTTCATCAAATATAATAATTTACTGATCAATTCTTCTTTGCTTGGTAGGTTAGCTAATTCAGACACATAGGTGTCTTCTTTCCATATTTTATCAATCCACCCTCCTACATACCTCACTTGATAAGGCAAATTTTCCTTTTTAACCATCTTGACGTAGTCATTTACTACTTTCAATGGCGCGAAAGGACTTTTATCATCCTTACTGATAAGTAACATAAGTGAACCAGGCAACTGACTGTGCTCTATTTTTTCTACATGACCTTTTTCCAAGCTCTTCAACAAGAGTCTTTTCTTGACAATCATTAATTGACCACCAGCTTTCTTCAATTGCTTTCTCAGATTATTTACTTCATTTACTGGTAAGCCAACTTGAGAAATAATCATTGCATTTACAGCAGTTCATACCACATCACCGTAGGTTCATACCAATTCTTCTTTTTTTTTCCTACTGATCGCCATTGTTCTTTTTACATAAAATAATAAAACTATCCGCATTATGAGATAGCCAGATTAAGGTAACAGATAAGAGATGAGAGTCAACAGAAAGGATTATCCTTCGCCATTAACCATTCTAATTAACTATTAACTACTTGTACTACCTCTTGTGGGCCATGCCGAATAGATCGGAATAATTATGTCGCAGCACTGCAACACCCATCAGTCTTTGGTAACTTTTATTTGATTATTTGTGTATATAATAATATATTATACAATTTCAAGTCAATAAGATGATATAACTTTGGGCAGGGTAGGATTTGAACCTACGTAGACTTGCGTCGACAGATTTACAGTCTGTTGCGATTGACCACTCCGCCACCTACCCAAAATTCAAATTGGACTCTAGGAGAGTTGAACTCCTGACCTCCTCGGTGCAAACGAGGCGCTCTACCAGCTAAGCTAAGAGCCCATAAAAACAAATGTAGGGAGCATAGTAAAAATTTGGCCTTCAATGTCAATATTGATTTATGGCTGGCTTATAGTTAGTTGGCTTGTATCACCACTAAGATTCACCAAACCGAACAATACCATCAATCATACTACCACTATCAAAAAACCAACCAATACATAAAACGCCCTTGTTCCTCATAAATTATTCTCTGCCCAACCTATTCTTCAAAACTCCGTTAGTGCATCACTATAATACATACTTACCAATCCTGCTCAGATTATCAATAATCAGATAAAGAAATTCAAAATAGTGTATTACAAACTAAAATATCTAAACTAATCGCTGTTAATGTGATTAGCGGGCGACGAGACTTGAACTCGTACGGGCAGAGCTGAAGTCTGCCATGCTACACCAATTACATCACGCCCGCATGGGCTCACTAGTAACAATCTAACAAAAGAAATCAACCGTATTTCTGAATTGATAAGTCCTATCCAATTGTTACTATGGGTTTAGTTTTATAAACAACTATCATACAAATGAAAAAAATAATCTGACTACTATGCATCCTGGCCATTGTTATAGGCTGATCCGTTGCACAGGCAAAAATATCAAGAATAAGGCCAGTCAAAATCAGTACTGGGACAAATACTGCCCAAATAAAATCACTATTACCAAAGATTTGTAATGCAAGCGGTTGTTACACATTCCCAGAACAATCTATCGGTGCTCTAAGGAAACAGATAAGGATTGGTACAGGCACATCAGGTCTTGCTATGCCAACCTTTGATAGTATAGTTTTCGAAAATAAAGATTGTAAGAAAGAAAAAGACAAGCTTGATGAGCAACTGGCAAATCAATACAAACTCTATCAAACTAAATTGGATAGACTCATAGCACAAGGAAATACCAAAAAAGTTGCTGAATGACTAGCGAAACCAGAGTATGAAACTTACCTTCAGTGGAAAAAAGCAAATTATACACCATCTAAATTATGTTATTCCCATAGAACAAAAAATAAGAGAAGTATTGAAAATACACTCACCAAGAGAATACAAGAATATAAAAGTAAACTCGAAAAACACAATAGCTCAATGGGAGTCTATTCCGGATTACAAACATTTTGGAAAGTATGCGATCCTCAAGGCCTCAGTGGGACTGAAACAAATCTCAACCAATTATTGACAAAAGGCGATTGGCTAAAGGCAAGAGAACAAGTGATCAAACTCGATAAAATAATTACCGACTGCTTAAACAAAAACCGCGATAATCGTAGCCTGCAGGATCAAAGATTTCTAAAAGTAATTAGATTTATGCGTGCCAGATTGATGTTTTTGAAAGGATATATAGCTATTGCAAAATGATTGATACCAGGACAACTCAATCCCGATATAGATGATACCAGGTTTGCATTGGATCTGCTATTGAGAGACAATGATCCCCTGATCATTCAAGAAGTAAAAAAACTCTCAAATCTCTTGAGAGCCATTCCTAAATAGGAAAACAATAAATGTTAAAATTAATACGGAGCCAATCTTTAAGTTCATTTTCTATTAGTTGCTTTTACTCATCTCCCACATGAGAATCGCAGCAGCTTGACCAACATTGAAAGATTCTTTCAAACCTAACATAGGAATATGAACAATATAATCTGATAGGTGTAAGGTAGTTTGTTCAACTCAGGTTATTTCATTACCCATAACAAGAGCAAATCCTGCATGTCCGTTACATCATTTCATAGCATCGGAAAAATCCTGAGAGCCCAGTGCGATACTTGTTTCAGTTTTTTCTGCAGCAAGCAAACACAGTTTTTCAGTCTGTACCCAATTATAAAACAACTCTAAACCCTCAAAACTCATCATTGCTACATGTTCTTCTGCTCACAATGCTGTTTTACTTACTTTTTTATGTTCTTTGGGAGCGGTATATCACACCAATATTACACCTCGTCATAATCCATCAGCCGTTCTGATAATATTACCAACATTGTAGGCAGATCTTAGGTTTTCACAGACAATTCGTTTTTGCATGTTTCAGATTATTTCACAATCAAATCATAGACAAATTGTACTACTGGGTCCGTATCAGGTCAGTGAGAAATTGCACCTCCAAGGGCTCCAGTTATGGAAAGTAAGACAAATCCAATAAGGGAAACAAGAGCAATAATACCATATCTTTTTAGAGAAGCGATGATTTTACCCACAATATGTAATGCTTTACTCGGAAACTTGATAGCGATGGTTTCTCGAGAAATAATATAGATCATCAAAAGAATGAGATAGAGATTATAACTCATTTCACCAAACTCTGAATGCCAATGAATCAAGTCTGACGTACCAAAAATACTTTCGGCAACTTCACCTGTTTGCAAAGATACAAATGCAGCAATGACACCAACAACAAGAAGACTTATTTT
>CAZLWR010000012.1:22883-27220 GCA_964563595.1 uncultured Candidatus Peribacteria bacterium
CCTACATATTCGTTATTGCAGTTATCCTGCGTATCAATATCAGAGACTCAGAAGGTAAATACCTTGCTCCGTACACCATCTTTTCCTTGTATTTGATAGGACTCAATAGTATTAAAAAATGGTTTTACGGTTCAAATCCAAGCATAAAAGTTTGTTCACAAAGGTTGATATTCGCCTATTATACATTTTTTATGAACTAACTTTGATGGATCAAACTGCCTCAAGGCCTTGTATATTTTGGTCGCCACAAAACTATTTACTCCCCAATCTTGGAGACCCAATCTTTCCGAAATAAGAAAGAAATTACGTTCTGCGTCCAGTCCATAATCATTAAATGTAGCTTGCAGACTTGCTCTTTTAAGCATCCCGCCATTGGGAGTTATTGTTTTAGCAAATCAAAATCATTGCAACGCTACAAGAGATAGTAATCCAAAAAGTATTCGTTTTTTCATAAGAAGAAAAAAGTAATAAACATAGACTAATTCAAATGAGTAATTATG
Source organism: uncultured Candidatus Peribacteria bacterium (assembly GCA_964563595.1). GTDB lineage: Bacteria > Patescibacteriota > Gracilibacteria > Absconditabacterales > Absconditicoccaceae > CALMFT01. Next base: position 23,384 of record CAZLWR010000012.1, read on the forward strand.
ATAATTCTTCTTCCTTAGATGCTTTTAATTTTGGATAGTGGATAAGGAAGACTACTAGACAAATAATAAACCGGACTCCCCCGCCAATCATCATCTGTTTCAGATTATAATTTCTTTGAGCTATAACTCTTGTAGTAGCTTGAGCTTTACATTCTGCGATCTTTTCTGGAGTTTTCGCTACTTGTATTTGCGGAGCGACTGCAGAAGTTGGATCTGGTTTATAATCTGGTTGTTCACAATTAGTTATTTCCCATGAGTTCGCCCCTAGAATATATTCTTCATTGGTGATTAATACCCTATTCAGTAGGTTATAAAACAAAATACCTCAAGCGACAATGACACCTGCAATACTCAATACGCTCACTACGGCAAAATAAGATCTTACTGCATTTCGAGTTTTCATAATACAAGAATATAATAAATATAAATTATTTTTGATAAGCCAAATCATCTATTCTCTTATGGAAAGCATCAATCAGAACTTGATCATTCTCCACTTCAGCCAAATACAGTTTCACTATCTCTCTATCGAGAGCGATGGCTTGCAAAACATTGGTAATTTCTTTTTCAAATCCATACCTATCCACATATACGAAGAGAGCGGTACGCAACTCAGCTCCACGCATTTCAATCCTAGGTTTCTTTTTTTCTCGTATTCAGGACGAGTTGGGAGACTTATTATCATAGAACATAATCGGGAATTCATTTCCTGTTGCCTGTGTTGCACGCGTAAAAGACATAGTATAAAAGAGGAATAAATTATTGTTCCACAATCTGTACCTGTATTTTCTTATCATACACACTCACCACAAAAGTATCTCAGACTTTCAAATTCGCGATATCGTTTTTTGTCAATAACTTCGCCTCTTTTGATGATAACAATGCATATCCTGATTGCAACATTTTTTCCGGACTAGAAGAAGAAACATAGTCATGTCGTGCTTGAATATTATTTGTATACAATTGTAACTTTTGTTGAATCAGATTATCAATATCTTTTTTGAGCTGTTCAATTTCTTGTATGCAGTTTTTAATCTTTTCATTCTTCCCTGTTTGTATTTCTTCATACCGACTTGTAATCTGCTCATTGATCACATCGTATTTTGCTACTATTTGGTAAGCAGCATCGGTTGGAGTCTTGGCACTTGCATAAGCAATATCGTCCAAAATAGATTGATCACTGGTGTGTCCCACAGCTATCATCACAGGCACAGACATATAGCATATACCTTTAGCAATATTGAAATCATTGTGTCGCATAATCCCGCTCGCTCAGCCACCTCCACGTACTATCAATACCATATCATACAGACTATCTTCAGACTTCTTACTATCTATACTTTTGTAAATCTGTTGTAAGGTTTTGTATACCGCAGCATTGGCAGTATTACCGTGAATAGACGTAGGGTACAGAGTATATTCATACTTATAACCGGACTCATCCAAAACATAGAGAAAATCCTTCAAGCCTTCGCTGCTCTCTCCAGAGATTATAGCCAAACGATAAGGTGGTATATCCAAGACTTTTTGCTTATTGAGAGTATATATCCCCAAATCCAAAAGTTGTTGTTTTACGTTTTCTGTTTTACGTTTCAAACTTCATAAGGTATACTCTGAAGAAATATAATGGATACAGAGCTGATAACCATGATCTTTATGAAAAACTACAGTGCACGTCATCAGAAGTTGTTGACCTTTCAATTCTTCTAGTGTAAGCTTCCACTCTTTGAGAGGGTTAAAAAGAACAGATGGATTGGTGATAAGAGCATGAGAACATGCTATAACCTGATTTGCTTCGTACTCTACCAGTTCAATATAAAGTCTCGTGTTTCGCTGCTTCACTTTGCTCACTTCAGCAATAATCAAAAATTCCTGTTCACCAAAGAGCGTTTGAATGCCTTTGGCAACCAAGGATACGAATTGAGATAACTTAAGTTGTACTTCCATGTTTATGTTATAATTTTATTTTATAGTCAACAAAAACAAGAAGAGATTTCTTCTTGTTTATGTGCGGGTATATACATAGTCTTATTTACTTAACAAGTATTTCTCAAGATCAATCTACTACTGCTTCGTCGTCAGCACCATAAAATCGAGATTTTATGATTCATGGTCATTTACGATACTGCATCATAGTGCCATTCACGTTTCCTCCTGACATCATCATGATCATCTTCCTTTGCCCTCCATCAAATCCATGACCGAATCTTCCTCCCATGCCCCCATAACACCCAGAGCACACAAATTTCAATAAAGCTAAGAAAATCAACAATCCAAATGCAATCTTTATAATTTTACAAATCCAACAATGTGCTCTAAAATGAGAACAAGACGGACATCAACCCATACTGTGGCTCGTTTCATTCACTCAAGTTTGCTTGCTTTCCATGTTTTCCATAGTATAGTAAGGCGAAAAAATAAAATTGTCCAAAGACATATTAATATAGCATATAATGCAGAATACGAACAAGATTTTCAATCTAAAATTCAGATTATATGTTCATAATAATCAAACTTACAAGGAACAGATTGACATACCACCCTCTTCTCGAACTAATGTATTCGCATACTCTAAAAACCTCAGCAAATAGTATCTACGGTTTGCTACCTACTCGCAGATGAAAATGCCCACCAAGCGGATCACCACCATGATACATAAACTCGAATGAAAGAGTTCCAGTAGTAAAAACCTGTCTTCTACCAGGATAAATAGCTTTTTCTCAAGTACAGCTCCTCATATACTCGTACAACAGTAACCCATCTTTACCCGACGCCCTTAGATCAATACAATTCCCCAATTCATGAGAATCATAATGGGCCTTATCGGGTATATTTGCATATGGTCTACCAAAATTTTGTTTAGAATGATCTAAGTATTTGTCGTAGTAGTGTCAAAACTCTCTTGCACCCCTAACCGTCACACGTGCCCCTCCGTAGTTGTTTGCAAATTTCTGGAAATATCATAGAAAGCTACGTAAAGTATCAAAACTTGATTTTTTTATTTCTAGACCAGTTCTAAATGCATGCATACTGGAACCATCTTCAGCAACTCATTGATAACTGGAAGCAACATCTACAAATCCCAAAGCAAGAAAATAGGCATACACTTGATTGTAGGGCATAAATTCATGTCCATACTTTTTGATAATCTGATGTCCATGCGTAAAATTGTAATCGTCCTTGGAACGTAACTTTTCTTTATATTCTTGGATGTCTAGTCCACGTTCCCTCACAAACAACAGCAAATCTTCTCGAGTAAACTCCTGAACTAATGATTCAAATACACTCTTGGTCGGTACTACTATATCATGTATACTATTTCTTTGACGAGATATTCAAAACTCCTGAATAATTTTTTCAGCAACCAATTTATAGATAAACCGCTCTTCACGATTTCCAAATTTGTTGAAAAGAGAAAGTATAAAAGAATAAATATCCTGATCAATAAAATGGCGAAAAATGATAGACCTTGTGGTCGGATTATTTTCTACAGGTACCGGAGATTTTTCTTTAATCCATGTTTTGACAGGAGTGTCATTGACCGCTGAAGTAGTTTTAATGAAATTTGCTATTAGCTCCGAATTATTTTTTTCTCTGAAAAGAGAAAACAATCAAGAAGCGAAAGAATCCTTGGGTAAGAATAAAGATCCCGCTCCCAAGGTGAATAATTTTAAAGCATCTCTTCTATCCATATAACAACAGATTAAGAAATAATTATGATGGTTTAGATTTTGTAATTATATAAACACAATATAAAATAATAGCATTTACCACCGCTCATCACAATGCCAGACTCAAGAATCCTCGATAGAAAGGTTTCGCTTCAGCACAATCTAC
>CAZLWR010000012.1:27320-28891 GCA_964563595.1 uncultured Candidatus Peribacteria bacterium
GCCTTTTCAAACTCCCGATTCTTAATGGCGGTTTCCATTTCTTTTCTTAGCTCCTGCAATATGATTCCCTTTTCAGCTTTGGTTAGTTTTTTCAGTCTTTTGACTTTGCCCCTTGTTATCAGATTAAAATCTTGAATCAGGATATCATCTGTTTTGACAGCCTCTATAGATTTTACGTTACTAATAGCTTTTTCCGGAGTAAGCTTGTGTTTCTGATTATGACTCATTTGTATAGATCTTCTACGGTAGGTCTCCCAAAGTGCCTTAATCATACTTTCAGTAATATTGTCTCCGTATAATACAACTTCACTATGCGGATTACGTGCAGCACGACCAATAATCTGAACAAGCGACGTAGTGGATCTCAAAAACCCCTCCTTGTCTGCATCAAATATAGCTATAAAAGTTACTTCCGGTAGGTCTATACCTTCACGCAGCAAATTCACTCCGACCAATATATCTATTTCTCCCGAACGAAGTTTTTTGATAATCTCCCAGCGATCCATCGTACTGATTTCGCTATGAAGATAAAAAGTCTTGTATCATTTCGATATCAAGAAATTACTCACTTCTTCTGATGACTTTTTGGTAAGCGTTAGCAACAATATCTTCCCACCCTTTGCCTTATGTTCATCAATTTTTGCAAAAAGATGATCAATAAAAACAGGTCCGTTTTCAGGTGTTTTAGATCAGATATAATCTGAAATATTTGGATAGGCCACAAAAGGATTAGACATATTTTTTACTTCTAGTTATTTATATTACAATTTACAGTTGAAATCACTCTCCAGTTTGATTATATCGCAATCATACATCATCATTATTTTACATTCCAGCATTTTTAGTTTTATAATTTGGCATTTCTTATGGTTATATTTTATGAAATCCTCAAAATACTTTTCTTTTTGGTAACCATCTTGTTGGGATTATTTTTCAGCAGAGGAACATTGGTATTTGATGACGATCAGTATCTCATGATCCAGAAAATAACCATGCCAGGATACATGATCCTATGTGGTATTATGATAGGCTATCTTATAGGGTCAATACGACTCAGTAAATATGATGATACGAGCACAAAAGCCAACAGTATTTATGCAACCTCACTTGTTTTCGGATTGATTCTTGGAATAACACTTGCACTTATCAATATCTATTATGTCATGTAACTAACTATTGACATATATTATGACTTTCTTAGAAAGGTTGCTCATGCAACTTTTTTATCTATAAACATACAATATGGCTAAGGATATATTAGACACTTGAGGCTTGAATAATCCAATTTCTTGATCCTCAGAACTTGTAATTTTTTTACAAAGAATTATCAGGACTATTCAAAAAGATTTTGGTGGAGAGCATAGTGATGACGAACATGGAGGTTATGATCCCAGCCCAAGATCATGAAATAAGAAGCTGCCCATAGATGATGCCATAAAGCATATCAGTATACATCCGGATCCCGACCCAAACAGAACTGACTGTCCACCACAGCACTATAAAGAATTGAGAAGCTGAGAACGTGTTTCAGTCAATCCAACTGGAGTAGTTATAAATTTATTGTCTGATGG
>CAZLWR010000013.1:0-18849 GCA_964563595.1 uncultured Candidatus Peribacteria bacterium
GGAAAAGGTATTGTTTCACGGATATGATGTAATCCGCAAATCCATCTTACTAATCTTTCTAGGCCATACCCAAAGCCGCTATGGGGTACTCAGCCATACTTTCTTAAATCTAGATATCGATCAAAAGTCGCTGGATCAAGTCCAAACTCTTTGATCTTTGCGAGGAGCGTCTCATAATCATCTACTCTTTGACTGCCTCAGATCACTTCTCCACATCATTCAGGAGCTAGTAAGTCTGCACAGAGAGCATATCCTGAGTTACTTGGATCTTCCTTGGTATAAAATGCTTTGATCCCCATGGGAAAATGTGTCACAAAAATAGGTTGTTCGAATTGTTCCATATATTGCATTTCTATGTCTGAACCTACGTCATCACCTTGTTTTACATCAAATCACTTTGCTTTCAAATCGTCAATTCGTTCACTGTGTTTCATCCTTATGAATGGCGTTTTAATACTTTGAAGGGGAGTAGTATCTCTTCAGAGTATTTTCAAATCTTCACTATTATTCTTTAGAACTTCCTGTAGAATATAGTATATAAGCTGTTCTTGGTATTTCATATTTTGTTCCTGATCACAAAATGCCATTTCTGCGTCCATCATCCAGAATTCATTGAGATGTCTTCTCGTCTTAGATTTTTCGGCACGGAACACTGGACCGAAATCATAGACATTTCTAAATCACATAATTGCTGCTTCAATGTACAATTGCCCTGTTTGACTGAGATACATTTTTTCACCATTGACGTGTTCGACTTCATAGAGTTCTGTAGTTCCTTCCGCGGCATTTGGTGTAAAGATTGGTGCATCTATTTTAGTAAACTCATTATCCCTAAACCAATCATAAGTGGCATGAATAATAGTATCACGTACTCTTTGGATAGCAATTTGTGATTTAGATCTCAGATAGAGATGTCTATTGTCGAACAAAAACTCCGGACCATGATCATCTTTAGTTCCAAGAGGGTAGTCATTAGTTTTGGTATAGATAGAATAATCTGAAACCTGTACTTCATACTCATCTTTTTTTGGATGTTTGCTAACTGTTCCCGTGATGCTGAGTGAACTTTCGATACCACAAGATTCTAGTTCTTTAAATTTTTCTTCTCATAGCACGCTCAGTTCGGCAATACATTGAATATAACCTGTACCATCTCTGAGTTCCAAGAACGTTATTTTACCAGATGACCTGATGGTTTGTATCCATCATTGTAGAGTTATAGTTTGGCCAATATGATCTGATCCGATATGTTTGATTGTGGTTTGCATTGTTGCTAGTTAAAATGCTAAAAAATTTGAACTCATCTAATAATAATGTTAAATTCTTTTGCTACTTTCTCTTTATCTGAGGCGTATCTGTCTGTATCTATTGCTTTCATAATTCTTCTTATTCTACGATATCCTGGATTATGCTTTTATTAAGTTCTAGTAGTTATTTGTTTAAATAATGTTAGGACTTTTTCCATTTCATAATTCAATCAAGCTCTCAATAAATTCTTTTTGACAAAAAACTTGATATCATTTTGCCCCTAGGGCAATTGGCTGTGTCGTGGTGAGATGGTCGATGCCAGATGAAAAACATGGTGGAATTGTAGTAAATAAAAACTCCCGCGTAAGATAGACGCAGGAGTTTATTGAAACAATAAAATCTACCTACGCGAGCACGAGATTATTATTGTTATTATTGCTTATGAGAAATGATTTCATATCTTATATAATAGAGATAATCAGAATAAGATGCAAATTAAATTTGATTTATAGTATTATTTCGATTTACGATATCCCATATGTTTGCGGTTTCTATACTAATTGGTTCAACATGAAGTGATTCAGTATTTTTCCATGTTTCCCTATACCGTTGAAATGCAGCTTCTAGTGATTCTTTTGTGATATATGCTCCATTTGTTTTGAGCACCGTATCTGAAAAATTCCCTCATTTTTGCACGAATATACTATATATCTCTGCTTGAAGTTGTGGAGTAATAGTAAGTTGAGGTCTATTTTCGCCTAAAGAGACTTCAAATGTTGGTACGGTTGGGATTTCGCCTATAAGTTTATAAGTACCTTGATGCATTACTATTTATTAATGATAAATGACAATAGTGTTGTTAGTAATAAACACATAATAATCAACAGAAACTTTGGAGATCAGATTATAAGATATTATTTTAATCTAAATGTCATGAATAGTCTTTTTCCTGATACTCGTTTTTAATATTTTTATAGTAATAGTCCTTATCTCGTAGCAAAGCAATGCGAATTTCCATTCTTAGGGGATCAGATATTCAGTGACTAAGTGTAGAACGGACCTGCTCTTCTATGGCAAGATCAAGAGGAAGTCCATCTCTTGGGGCAATGGTTTTCCGAAACACGCTACTGTGAAATGTTACTGGATGGTCTTGGCGTAAAAATGCTAGTAAATGATTTCTGATGTGGCTAATTTGTGCCTGATGCAATGCCCCATATTGAGCTTCATGACTTTTTCTCGCTATGTCTAATATGAGGTCGGTAAGTTGTTCTGGATTTTTCATATGATATTATTTTGTATAAAGCTTATTGTAAGTTTCTTATGGCTCATTATTTGTAACTTAAGGCTATATATAAATAGTTATTTATGAATTAGTGTCAAATAACTTTATAAACCGGAATGCTGAACTTTGACAATGGAGAGTACTTTGACTATAATCACGATGATACATACTGTATTTATTATAGATAAATTTCTTTATGTCTAACGCCTCATCTCTTGATCCGTTTTTCAATCCTCAGAGTCAGCCTACTTCAAAAAAGACTGAGTCAAAACCAGAGGATTCTTCTGTAGCAAAACAAGCACCCAAAGCTGTTACTCAAGATTGAAAAAGTCCACAAACTGGTCCATCTCAACAAATTAGTATTGATGCATTGGCGAATCAAACTGTGCCAGTTCAAACTACTACTAATTCACCCAAAGTAAATGGTCCTCAGATTTTAGCAAAGCAAGGAAGTAAAATATCCTTCAGAACTTTTGCAATTGGTTGTGGTATTTTCTTCTGACTATTCTTATTATTGGTAATAATCTGATTATATATCGCTATTAGCAATCCTACTTCCTTATCAAATCTTGGTTTGGACATACAAACAGTAAAGTCCATTTTGCTCATCTTTGCAGTCTTATTTTTTGGACTTCTGTTCTTTATCGGATTTGCCTTCGCTGCTTTAAACGGCTATAGATTTTTCACCGTTAAAGAGGGTAGTAAAACAAGATATGTCATCGGATTAGTTGTCGGTCTTATATTGTTGTTTTCTGCTATTGGATTGGGTTTGGTTAGTTACACTAAAATAAATGCCATTAGCGAAGAGAAGACATATAATACCAATGATATGATTATTCCTCATATACAAGTAAAGAAATTTGATGATGGAGATCCTAGCTTATCGTATTCAAGAATATATATAGGAACTGCGTGACTGCCGTTGATTGCTCCCACCTATATGGATATGCAAATCAATAAACAAATATTTGATAATCTGGTAGCTGATTTAGGTCAGGTGCAATTTACTAAATTTGTGCTGGAGTGTGGTAATGGTCAGGTTATAACAAATGAGCCAGGGCAAGTTTCAGCTCAATACTTTATGCAAGGATCTTGTCTCTATCTCAAAAAAGGTGAATATAATGTAAGAATGCTCTATTCGTATTTTGATCCACAACAGGGGATTGAGATTACTAGATCAGTTGATAGAGCAGCGACTATAGGCATTGCTACTGATGTAAGCTTTAATGTAGAAGGAAGTGATTGGAAGTTAAATGATAACAAAAATGAAATTATCCTTGGCACTGCACCTGCTAAGATTTTGGTAGATGCTCAAAAGATATTTACAGACCTTAATATTCCAACTATTCAAATACTATGGGATATGGACGGTAACGGAAGTATAGATAAACAAAATAGGGTTAACTTTACGTATTACTTTGATGAAGCAAAACTATACAATGCTTACTTTAGTATACCTTTGGATTCTCCGGCACTTCCTAGTCAGATATGGTACCTTATGAGGTATCGTGTGAATGCGGGTGACGTTCCTGCTTGTGATTTAGAGTTCAATAGGCTTGGGGAAAACCAATATGAACTTGCTGTGAGAGTAGACGACAAGGGGACTGATATCGCTGAATACAATATAGATATTATAGATAATCAGACAGACGAGATTGTAGACAGCTTGAAGTCTGATAAGTCAAGATTTGAATATCAATTTGCCAATGGTAGATCCTATAGAGTGAGAGGATACTTTACAACTGCAGAGGGCAAAAGAGGTTCTTGTGAGGCAAACCAATTATTGGATATAGGATACAATTCTTACTCTATGATTAATGCATTTTCGGTTATTTGACCAAATGATAAAGATTATAAACCGGTGGGTTTGAGCGGTGAAAATAGACTTGAGTGAGATACTCTGATTATTGGTGATATTCCTTCTACCGTAAAATTAGTAATACAAAAAATCGTACCTGATATTGCAAATCCACAAATTACGGTATTTGAAAATGGTGTACTCAAAAATCCTACCAAAAACTTAGAATATGTCTTTAGATTTACTAATGATCAGACTTATACCATCAAAATAGATGTGAATGACGGTAAGTGAAAATCTGCTTCAAAGCTATACACAGTTAGGTTGGAGAGGCAGAATCTTATAGGTAGACTCAAAGCAAGTAAGACCGTAGGTTTCGATCCGCTTATTGTAGAGTTTGATGCCAGTATTACTAAACTTAATGATCCTGATGATGAAGTAGTCTATTTCACTTGGGACTTTGGAGATGGTGAGATTAGAAAAAATACTTCAGTGGGTAAAATAACTCATACTTATAAATTTGATCCAGTGAAAGAAAGTGGAGAGTTTCAACCTAAAGTGACTGTGAAAACTAGAAAGTGACTGAGTCAGGAGATTATCTTTCCGGAAAAGATTATTGTAAAAAGACAAATAAAGACCTTTACTATACTCATACCTTCTCACCCTGCTCAGCTTGCAAGTGTGGGAGATACGGTAGACTTTGCCGTACAAGCTGATGGCAAAGTAACTGGTGTGACATGGGACTTCGGGAATGGTAAGAAACTAGCTGGTGCTGGAAGAGAATTTGCGGAAACAAGTATGAAATATGATGCTCCTGCTACCTATGACGTATTTGTAACTGTTGAATTTAGTGATCATCCGCCTGTCAGCCAGAGTATCAGATTGAAGGTAGAGTAATATATAATTTAGTTTCCTTTGGATAATATGAAAGTGACACATAATGAAATTCTTGAACAAACTGTCCCGAATTACCAAGAATCTGGTGATAAAGCTGGGCTTTCAAATATGCAGGAATTAGCTTCTCTTCAGACAGAGAGTGTCCAGGTTTTCAAACAAGAAATTAAAAAAGCAAAGCTAACTATGGGTTCAGAGATACTCACGACTAAAAAGAATAATGCAAGATTTCTTATTCAAGATGCTCAGCTTCCAGCTCAGCTTACTTCTTTAGTAAGTTGACCACTCACTGTGGGTAGACGCATCAGTGGAAATGAAAAAATACAAAAGTTTCAATCCTGATTATTGAAAATTAACTGTTGTCCTTCAAGTAATCGAGTGTATAAAGATGATTGAATATACTGAGATGAGACATTGGCTCAGACTATTTACTTTCAGAGAGCGGTAGCGGCTGTTTTCCCTGCTAAAGTAGTAAACGGTGTTATAGATCAGAGTTATATTGATCTTCTCGCTTTTATGCTTGAAAATAAAACTACGCTTTCCGCTGGTGGAGATATTATTGATGAAGCAGGGAAGGCTGTTTCAATTCAACCGGATGGTGCTGGTTTCAAAATAGTCAATGCGGCACCTGAATCTTTACCTACTAATCCTAATAAGGATCAAGAAAGAATCAATGAACACATCAAAACAGTGTCATTTCAATGACCTACTTTATATACTATAGGGACTGATGAAAAACTTGATTTGACCTTTATAGACAGTGCCCCAATTTGAGCAAGCTATATGGTCCAAGTATGAAATTCTCCATTTAGAGCATTGAGCATAGGTGAGAAAATTGAAGACAGTCTTGTTGGCTTATCCGCATGAGAATATAAGATAACAGTAAAAGCAGAGTATAAAGGTAAAACTATAAGTCATGAATTTCCTCCGTTTACTTTGAAGCAACTTGGTGAGGGGACGGTGCCGACTATGAGAACAAGCTTTACTGATAAATGAAAGACTTTGTACTTTAATGTCGTAAATATTCCTCCTTATAATAGCAAGTGAAATCAAGAGACTGGGTGGTTTGTTCTTATGTGATTACCTGAATGAACGCCACGTACTTTAAGTAAACAGGCAGATGGTGGAACTCGGACCTTAACTTATGTTGAGGATGCTGCTTTAGCAGGAGTGTCAAGGACTGCTCAAAATTCGTGGAAGGCCACTTTTGAGGCTACCCCTCAACCAAGAACACCTGAAGCACCCGATGTTGTTTTAGTAATGAATGCTATTGACGACTCTTTGCAAAGTATTCTCACTAAAGTGAATACGCATACCTCTACTATGCTTATCGCTTGACCTACTCCTGGGACCTATATTCTCAGGTATCAATCAGGAGAATATTTATTGAAAGTAAATGGAAATTACTTTGAAATACAAACCGCTGCATGAGATAATGTTTTAAAACAAACTGAACCAACAAAGTACCTTCTTTGATCTCATAATTCCGGTTTTGAAGCTGAAGTAATTGATGGAAAATTATCTATAAAGACTTGAAGTCCGGAAAAGAATAAATCTGCCCTGACTACATTAAAAGATATGTTGACAACTATAGATGCTAGTTTTGCATTGAAAACTCCGGAAGTTAACAACGGCAACATCCTATATCAAAGAAGCGCTGCTGATGATATGAAGTCTGCTACTTGTGAAGAAATACTGGTATGAACAAATAAAGTGTGAAGATTATACACTTTTTCTCCTGGCATGAAGATGATGTTCATGACGGAGAATCAATCTCCTGCCAACTTCCCAACCAATGATCAGCCAGACTTACCAACTATCGAGAACAACTTACTTGCAACAGCTCCGAGTAGAACTATGCAATTTATGATTGCATGACCAACCTATGAACCCGATGTTCGAACAGAATCTGATTGAAGGATTTGTAGAAATCAAAGAGTCACTTGATTGGCCTTGGATGGCGGAAAACCTGTTTGACAACATCATGATCGATGGCATTATGAAAAATCAAGAGCTGGTAGTGCAATTGTTGTGATTTCTGGAAGACAATTGTACATTACTTCTCAAAAAGAAATTACAGAACATACCTGACCTGCTGTCGCCGGTATTACTTATACAGATTGAGAGAATTTTGTGGATCAACTAAAAACAAAACAAGCCGATGTGTTTTCTGCAGTCTCTCTAAAAAGACCCTGAGTGCCACTGAATGTAGATGAAAAACTCTACAAGTATCCAAATGGAAGATATCTTGTTCAACTTAAGGATGGTTCCTATGGTTTACTTTGTATAGATGACAATCTACAAGGAAGTTGAGCTACGGCTCAATACGTGTTCAAAAGTATTATTGAAGATGATAGATATGCCAGGGTAGTACATCTAGATACTTATGACAGCATGAGCAACTATTCTGTAAAAGGTGCTGATTGAACTTGGCAGCATAAGACATTAGCACCTGCGACAACAGCGAAGACAAATGTTCTTATAGGTTATAGTGATTAGTATATTCTATTTTTGATCTCGCCATTTGCGTAATTTGTACATGAGTGAAGGTTTGTATATATGACGAAAATAATATCTGGATGTTTCTGCAATTTGTTCATTCATGACTCAATAGTCGTTATAATGTCTGCATCAAGGCAGAAAATAAGGTAATAGTGCCTTTTCTTCTTCGCTCAACCAGATGGTGTCGCCAATAGTAGTCCCCAAAAGATTATTAAGCGCAGTTTCCAAACTATAGGGACGCCTGTTGATGGCACGATGAATATTGGATTTACCATGTTTTTGAATTAGTTCTCTTCGGGAAGATGTGGCTATAATCCTGGTGCCGCTATGACAATCTGCAATAATATCATTATCCCCTCTTCTTCGTGATTGTTTTACAAGACTTGGACAAATCCTCATACCGAACTCTTCTGAAAGAATAGAGCTCATTTTTTTTTCGAGAATATCGAACATACCATTTGGTAAAACCATATCTGCATCAGTCATGATGATATGGGTTATGCCTTGACTGAGATATTCCAGTCAGCTTATAAGACATCTTCCTTTACCTCAGTTTTTTTTGTGCTTAATAAGCTGCGTATTGTGGGCTGGGTAATTACACTGAAAACGTTCTAACTCTTGAAGTGTATCGTCTGTGCTCCCGTCATCTACTATCAGTATGGGTAGTTGAGTTTTTGTTCTCAATAAGGCTAAAGTGCGATAGATATTCGATCTACATTCTTCTATGAACGAATTGGAGTATTTGTGATCTCTCAGTAACTCCTCGGTAGAACGTTTATAACGAAGGGCACTGGAAGTACCTTCATTGTAGGTGGGTATAAGAATGGTAGAATAAGATAGCATAGCTTTCGATATTAATAATCTGCTTATTTATCTTTCAAGCCTAATCTAATGTCTAAGGCTGGCTTATAGAAGGCGTGAAGTTTTGATAGGATCGTCTGTATGCTGGGTATAAGAGTCGCGTCTGTTATTGCTTCTTTGCTTAGAGTGTATAATTGATCCGTGAGTCATCCCCAATTTATTTTATACTTTCCCCATATATCTGGTATTTCCTTGTTTTCCAAAAGCGACTCTATCTTTGCTTTATAACAGAACGTTTCCATGCCTATTTCATTAAGACTACTGTTTTGAGTAAATAGGTCGCTAATTCTTGCGATATATTTGAAACCTAGAAGTTCCACGCTTCACTCCTGTTGTAAAAAGATACTGGCGATTTGCTGTAAGTATTGTTTTCTGGCAGCACCAATAATAGTATTTGCTGTGGTTCATGCTTTCGAGTCTTGTCCCAATAAACAGATGTGCTCATATGCTTGTAGTACAAATTTATTGAGATCTTTTTCCAATGCGACCCTGGTTTCCGTTGTGACTTTATTTGCTGCTCGATATGTACGAGAGCGAGTTTTACTTTGTTCCGCTAGATCTGAGATTAATCTGAATTTTTCGTGTTCCCTAAACTCCTCAGCAATTTGCTGTTGTATCTTATATCATATAGTTTCCTCGTTATATGCTGCCTTCAAAAAGGCATATGTTTTTATGCTGAGCAAATTCTTTTTTGCGTTCATGTTTTTGAGTGAGGAGATATATGATCTGATAGTTATTCATAATCAACTATAAGTCAATATAAAATATAATTACTTTGTAAAAAACCAGCTCCGTGAGGAACTGGCTTGTTATATTGTATAATCTGATTATTCTTCGTCTCCAAGTTTGTTTTTGCCTTTTCTTTCTGCAATGATCTTTTCCGCAAGACTATTTGGTACTTTCTCATATAATGCAAATGTCATAGTAGAAGTTCCTCTTCCTTGTGTAATAGATCTAAGTGTAGTAGTGTAACCAAACATTTCACTGAGTGGCACTTTGGCCATTATTGCTATCGCATTACCTCTTTGATCTTGCCCTTCGATGATACCTCTTCTTGAAGATAAATCTCCGATAATATCGCCCATATAATCTTGTGGACACACTACTTCTACATCCATAATTGGCTCAAGAATCATTGGATTTGCTTTAGAGAACGCTTCTTTGAAACCTTTATAGGTAGCAAGTTTGAAGGCGAGTTCTGAAGAATCTACTTCATGGTAACTACCATGTTTGACAGTCACATGCATATTGAGAATTGGGTATCCAGCCAATGGACCAGTTTTCATCATTTCTTCAGATGCTTTTGCAATAGCCGGAATATATTCTTTCGGGATAGCTCCTCATACTACTTCATCAGTAAATTTGAAGTTTGCCTTTCCTTCTGGATCTTCATAAGGCTCGAGCTCAAGGACGACGTGTCCATACATACCTCTACCTCCGGATTGCTTGAGATATTTCGCATCAGCACCTGCTTTCATAGTAATAGCTTCTCTGTATGATACTTGTGGTTTACCGGAATTAACTACTACTTTATGTTCTCTTTTCAGTCTATCCATCATGATTTCCAAGTGCAATTCTCCCATTCCTGCGATAATTGTTTGTCCTGTTTCTTCGTCTGTGTGATAACGGAAGGTAGGATCTTCTCCTCCAAGCTTATTCAAACCAATTCCTAGTCTTTCTGCATCAGCTTTTGAAGCTGGTTCGATAGCTACTGAAATAACTGGTTCCATAAATTCCATCTTCTCGAGTACGATAGGATGCTTTGGATCGCAGAGTGTGTTTCCTGTTTTAGTATCTTTGAATCCCAAGAATGCACAGATATGTCCTGCGTGAATTTCTGAAATTTCTTCTCTCTTGTTTGAATGCATCAATAAAAGTCTTCCAACTCTTTCTTCTTGTCCTGTGACTGTATTTAATAACTTGTCTCCAGTTCTGATGATTCCAGAATATACTCTTACATAGGTGAGTGTACCTACAAATGGATCGTTGAGAATCTTGAATGCTACAGCAGTAGCAGGTTGGTCATCATTTGCGGTTCTTTTTAGTTCTTTAGAGTCGTCGTCTGGATCAGTTCAGACTATTTCTCATCTATCCAGAGGACATGGCAAGTAATCAATAACAGCATCAAGCATGAGTTGAGCTCCCTTGTTACCTAAGGCACTTCCTAAGAAAATAGGATAGAGTTCTCATGTAATAACACCATTTCTTACGGCCTTTTTAATAAGATCTGTAGATATTTCTTCTCCCATAAGGAATTTTTCTGCTAATTCATCATCAAACATAGATACTTTATCAATCATAGTTTCTCTATATTCCTTTGCTTTATCCAATAATTCAGCTGGTATTTCGTGTTCATTGACAGTGATACCCATTTGACCAGTAAAGGTATAGTATTTCATCTTTACCAAATCTACGATTCCTTCAAATTCACCTGCTTGTCCTTTTGGTATTTGCATCACAACTGTCTTGGAAGATAGTTTATGATTAATGCTGTCCACTGAGTCATAGAAATTTGCACCAAGCTTATCCATTTTGTTACAGAAAATGATTCTTGGAACGCCATATTTGTCAGCTTGTCTCCATACTGTTTCAGTTTGTGGTTCAGCTCCTTGAGAACTATCAATAAGTGCAACTGCACCATCAAGTACTCTGAGTGATCTTTCTACTTCAACCGTAAAATCAACGTGTCCTGGCGTATCAATGATGTTGATATGGTAATCTTTCCAGAAACAAACAGTGGTCGCTGAGGTAATAGTAATACCTCTTTCCTTTTCTTGTTCCATCCAATCCATAGTAGCAGCACCATCGTGCACTTCTCCAATCTTATGATTTACTCCAGTATAGAAAAGAACTCTTTCTGTAGTGGTAGTTTTACCGGCATCAATATGTGCCATAATTCCAATGTTTCTTACTTTCTTAAGGGGGACTTCTGCCATGTGTTAGAAAATGTAAAATGTAAAAATAGAATAATATAAGCTATCAGATTATTTCTTTATTCAAAATAAAAAATAACCCGAAGATTTAAGTTCAACAGTAATTTTGTGTGTTTTGTATTCAAGCAAAAGAATGTGTCTTTGTGTCTTCTTGAACAAACTTAGTTAGTTTGATGGTGTTTTTTGATGTAAAAAGTATGGAAAATCCTTGCTTTGTGCTGGCCTTGCTCAGCTATCTCCGGATTCTATTGGTTGTAATCATTCTGGTTCCGATCAGTCTTCCATTGGTATATCATTTTTTATCGTATATTGATTTACGCTTTCTAATAATATCCCCTTTTCCTGATACCTTAGTCTGATATTGGGTATGTTGAACCAGATGCTTTGAGCGGACACGCACAAAAAAGAGCTGCCATACACTTGTTCTTTATTATCATAGGTATTCCCCACAGTGGAAATATCATACACTGGAGCAACTGTTTTATGTCATGCTAGATACTTTGCTAATGATTGTGCTATAGGTTCCCTTATTTTGAACTCTTGGCCGTCTTGGATTATCGTATCATCTCAGGTGCCGCATGCTATAACAACTATATTCGCGCTTGGTGACAGATTGTTTTCAGCGAACTGCTGAAACACTTCTTTGTTGCTCTTTAGAAATGGCTCTGTGATATCAGTATCGGTATTTTTCGTGTAGATAAATCCCTCATGATCAACTTCTCGCTCCACTACTCATGGGTCGCTGTCGATGGATTCAGGTCATCAATGTCATTGTAGTATGAACCCGTTATAGTATCACTTCTCGTTAGACATCAACTCTAGTAGTTCTTTGGAGTTGCGGACGCTATGTATGGTGTATCCTATTCAAAGTCTGTGTAATTCTGCCGCTAGTGCACGTTTTCTTGCTTCATGTCCTTTGCGACTTTGACCTTGTGTGAGTATGAGTCATAATACTTTCTTTTGTTGGCGATTGTCAGTTGAGCATCCACATAAACCCGCTAGTATCAAGAAAGAGAATGCTAGAGTAACGCTTTTAGTTCGCTGGGCCATGCTGCTGGATCTGATTATATTCATGACATATTGACAATTATATAACCGTATACATAGAAAACATTTATGTCTTTACAAGTAAAAATTCTACTATAAATACTTATGCGTATTTGTCACTTTTTTTTGCATTATCTGACACTAATGTATATAATATAAGTGTGATGAATATTAATCTTATACAGCTCTTAGAACAATTCAAGAAATTCATTCAGCAAGAAAACTGAAGTGGTTTTTCATTATTGTTGTACTTGTTGCTAGGGGTCTTCATCTGAGACCGGATTTTGCTATGGATGTTCAAATATAACGTAGAAACAAAGTATATGATTTTGGTAGGAGCTGTTATATTTATTATATGCGTTATTATCTGGTGGAAAGCGAGAAAATTACCTAAAAAGAATGGTGCTATAAATATTGGTATTGCTGATGTTATTGTGATAGCATTGGGCGACGCTACCTTTGTTAATTTTGAACAAAAATCGCAATTGGCTATTGAAGCCAGTGCTTTGTTGTCTAGTGAGATTAGCAATATCCGTCTTGCACTCTGATCAAAATCCCTATCCAATGTTATCAAATTGCCTAGTAGGATAGCTGTTGGTTTTGATAATGACCGCACTATTGTGGATGCCCTTTGATTAGATATATTGGTTTGGTGAACCTTAAAGGTCCATGCTGGTCAATACTTTTTGAATTATAAACTTACTTTTTGAAAAAGAATAGAATCACGGGCATTCACTCAATTGATTCAGTGTATTAATAATGTACCAGAAATAGAGTTTGATGTGCATGGTGTGACAGATCGTTGTTCGGTCTTTATTAAACAGTTATTGTGCATCTCCACCTTGCTTCAGTCTATCAATGAAATGCAAAAAGGACATTACTTGCTAGTTAATGCATTACTTAAAGAATGACTTGAATATATAGAAGGTCTGGGGCACGACAAAAAGTATCCTATTCACTTTCTTCTCAAACATCTTTTGTATTACGTAGGAATGAAGAATAATAGAGAGCTTTATGAATATTACTTATCGTTAAAAGAAGATGCATCTTTACTCAATCTAACTAAAAAACAAATAGCAAATAACTTTAATATGCAGCTCAAAGCCCTGAAAGATTATTATGAACATATGGAGCGTAACAATAGCCATGACAAGTCTTTTCAACTAGAGTGGTTGCGTATACTTTCTATGACCCCAGAAGAAACCAAGATTATAGATATGATGGATGCCTGAGGAGCAACTAACTCTATGACAGAAATAAATGAGTTGATGTCTGGCTATATTGCAATGCATCATGGTTCACTTATTGATGCAAGATTGGTGTATCAGTCTATTTTGATAGATCGTCCAGGCGACTTATTGGCATTGAGATCTCTTTGATTCATTGATTACGGTCTTAAACAGTATGCTACTTCAAAACTTTATTTACAAGAATATACAGATAATCAGAAAAAACATATATTCTATACTCATATGTATGATACAAAAGTCTTTTATACCCTGTGTATGGCATACTTGAAGACTTGGTGTTTGCGAAGAGCCCTGAAGTACTTTGTATCATACCTACATTATTCTTGGAAAAACAGAGCTTTACGTAAGAAATATATAATTTTGTAAAATATTCTATTGGAGTCTATTGCTTATTTTCTTCATACGAATATCACCTTCCTAATGATTAATGTTATAACTTGAAAGGACTTGAGAAACTTTTTATAATTGAGTTTGGGATTGGAGAATAACCTATAAGCTGACTCGAGCCATAGAGCACGTATTCGTTTTGGTGCCCTGGTTTCTTTTCCTGTCCAAAAGTCTACAGTAGCCCCTTGGTTCATACAAAGAAGACCAAGTTCTTTCAGCTTATCTTTGTTTATAAAAGCAAAGAGTTCTTGATGAGGCCGACCATACGAGCCACCACGAAAGTTAAGAAAAAGGTTGATAGTCTTTGCTTGAGGAGCTGACTCATTCAGAAACTTCTCTATTCATGACCAGTCAAATTGGCTATAGTTAGTGTCTCAATAGAGTATCTCTTCTCCATGAAGATTAAATCTCGGTCGCTGTTTCGCTAGATAGTTGATTGCTCAATTTTTTAGATATCATTTTTTATTGTTTAACCTGGGATCATAGACTGTAAATGTTACTATATTTACTTTATAATCTGATGCATGGAGATAGTCCAGGAAATATGGTAGAAAATCTGTCCCATTGAGATTATGTAACATATTGGGTCCTTTTCGTCTTCATAGTATCTTGCCTATAAGTCGCATAGTTCTCAGTGCTGCTCCGTCAGGAAGAAGAAGATCCGAATCCAAAAGCACCTGTCTAAAGTCTATCTCTTTGTCTATCATAGTAATAACTTGTGCTTGTGGCTCAAGCAGCTTGCGATTTACCAACATAAATCAGTACACATAACTTATTATTGCTGTGCGATCTTTGTCGTACTTATGAAGTATCGCCTCAATCGCCTGATCGGGAGATCATTGGTAAAGTTTGTTTATAATAGCGTAGTCGGTTATTGACATATAAAATCTATTTATGTATAATATAATCAGCCTATTTTTTATATCTTTATGTTTTCCTCTATGAAATCAATAAAAAACACTTCATGGTGCTTCGAGCTTCTTGAGGAGTTAGAGGATATCAATAAAACTCCCAATATCTTGAAAATGCTAGATAAACTTGAGAAAGATACTGGATATGAAGGAAATACTGACATCGAACTTGTTGTAGATGAAGCTGTCGTTGCTGCAAATATTTTCAATGGACTAATAAGCAATGATTTGTTTGAGAGGCATAAGCTCAATCTTATGAACGCATTGCTTATGTACCTTAACAATTCAGTAGTCAAGAATAATGATAAGCCTTTGCGTACATTTGTTGATGCCCTCAAGCTCGATAAGAATCAATGGTTACTATTGAAGAATATCACCATGCAAGAGTCGCATCTTACTGGTTGACAGTTTGATGCTTTGATGATATTGTTGGACAGAAAGATTGGTGGTTTCAACTAGATATTTTTTCAACTCTCCTTGTAACTTTTCATTACAATATTACTACTGGTGCTACTTTATCAGTAGTTTTTTATAATGTATAGGCCAGGTGGTTTTGCGGAATTTGCTCCAGCTCAGCAAAAGGTGTTTGATGCTATTTTACAAGTACTTATTCAGGTTTTTGAACAACATAATTTTGACCATATTTGGACTCCAGCTGTAGAGTCAGTAGATATTCTTAAAAAGGGCGGAGATATTATAGATAAACAGGTATACGGTCTTTTCGGTTTGGCTCAGGGTGTGGAAGACGTCAAAGACTATGGATTGCATTTTGATCTTACCATACCCTTGGCAAGATACGTCTTGGACCATAGAAATGATCTTTCTTTTCCTTTCCGCAGATATCAAATGCAGCCAGTACGAAGATGAGAAAAGACGAAGAGAGGAAGATTTAAGGAATTTTGGCAGTTTGACATTGATGCGGTATGGCCAGCAGAATCTGCAGTATGAATGTGGTATGATATAGAAACGGTTGCAGTTTTATCTAAGGCCATGAAGGCAGTTTGTGATAAGTTTCAAATCGCTATCAACTCTGTTTTGAAAATATCTCATATCGGTCTAACCAAAAATTTGCTTGCTGCACATCACTTAGATCTACAAACTATGAATTCAGTACTTGGTTTGCTTGATGACTATTTCAAAGTTACTCATGAGGAATTTGAGAAAAAACTATCTCCTCTTGTTTCTTGAGAATTGTTTCAGATTATTATTCAACTTATTAAAACCAAAGATTATTCTGTATTGGCGTCCTATGCTTGATATGAGGATTTACATACCATCTTTCTTTGATTGCAGGCTCTTGAGGTGCCATTTGAATACGATATCTGTATAGTTAGATGACACGGATATTATAAGGGCATGGTTTGTGAGTGGTTTGATAAGGATGATATCGCTTTGTGATCCTTAGCTGGCGGAGGGAGATATGACAATGTTACCGATTTTATAGACCCCAAACAGTCATTTAGTTGAGTAGGAACAAGCTTATGAAGGTTTGTTTATTTGGCTATAGAAAAAATTGGGCAGTTGGCTGTGCAGGATATAAGCTTATTTATACATTTTGCTGAAACAAAAGGAGATATAATCAGACTTTATAACTCATTTCTATCACAATGAAAAATTTGTGAATTCTATCCAACATCCGCGAAGATAGGTAAGCAGTTTGAGTATGCAACGAAGAAGTGAATTCGTTATGCAATATTATATGGTGAAGCAGAAAAACAAGGATGATATTACATTGAGAAAGATTTAATAAGCTGAGAACAAAAACAAATAGCACTTTAGTTTCTTGTAATTAAGCCAAAAAAATGTATCAGATTATTTTTTATTTTTTCACATAAATTATTTTCATGAATTTTGTTGAACAAACATTGGTTATTATTAAACCAGATGGAGTTGCTAGGGGATTAGTAGGGGAAATTTGCAGCAGATTTGAAAAAGCGGGACTAAGAATTGTGGTTGGAAAGATTTTTAGAGCATCGAAAGAATTATTGCATGCTCATTACCCCTCAGAAAGGGCTGATTGGGTAGAGGTTTTGTGACAAAGGACGACTGATGGTTATGCAGACTTGGGTCTTGATCTGATGGCTGATTTTGGAAGCACTGATTTGGCTACGATTGGAGAAGAAGTAAGAAATCGATTGGTCGATTATATGTTTGAAGGGGAAGTATTCGCTATGGTATTACAATGAGCACATGCTATTGAAGTAGTAAGAAAGCTCGCTGGTCCGACAGTATCTTTGAAAGCGCCTCCGGGAACTATAAGAGGAGATTATAGTTGTGATAGTGTGGCTTTGGCTAATTACGAAAAAAGACCCATCAGAAACCTTATTCATGCTTCAGGAAATGCAGAAGAGGCTTCGTTTGAAATCAATCTACGATTTGGAGATATGTTATAAAACAATTACTATATAAACAAAAAAAAGGGGTTAAATCCCTTTTTTTGTTTAATGCTACAGTGAGACTAATTAAGCTTCTTGTTTATTATGTATCAGTATATAACTAATATATACGAATCCCATAAGAAGGGACACGTAGATCGCTATATTGAGAGGTCACACCTGTACCTTAGTGGTACTAGACACATTGGTTGTTTGACCGTCTGAACAAATTCCTTGTACTGCAAAATATTTATATTCTGGTGTACTAGTGTTATCATTGAAGGCAAACTCAAATTTGTTTTCTGTTGTTTCCCCAAGCTTTGCCATTTGTTGTAGGCTGAGACCTGGAGTATCCCCTCTATAAACCATATATCTGTCTACGCCTGCTTGTCTTTCCCGAATAAGGTAATGTTTTCCGGCAATAGTGACGCTGTCCAGTCTGATCGCATCTACAACGCAGGTAGGAGCCGCAGATTTGTATTCATCGGGAGCTTTAAGTGAAACTATTTCTGATGCTTCTCCGACTGGATTAGAATTGGTATCTGCTCCAATAACTTGTAAGTAATAGGCTGTATCTCTAGGTGGATTAATGAGGATTTGTTTATCAGTGGTAGTTTGTATGAGTTCCGGTGCTGACTGTAAAGTATCTTTATCTGACGAGATCAATATAAGGTATCTTGCGGGGTTTCATTCCACTTCCCAAGATACAAGATACTTTTTGGTATCTGATTGATAGATAGACTTTATAGACTTGATTCTGATAGATGAGTCGGTAGTTGATTCGGTATCGCTTGGCTCACTTATGCCCGTATTTACAGGTCCGCTTCAAGCCGTTATAACCAATCATTCAATATTGCTATAAAGTTTGCTATTCCCATTTGCAGTAAGTTTTACATCCACTTGTATTCTGCTGTTTGCTTGATTAAATTTCAATTTCTTTTCAAAGACTCCACTGGTGGTTTTTTCCATAAAATAACTGTTGCCCATAAGTACAAGCTCTGCTGTGGTTACTTCTGGTGCAGTATTAATGGTGATAGTTATTATTTCGTTTTCTTTTACGCTGGTGCCCGGATCTACTTCAATAGATTTATAGAGCTCATTGCCTAAATTGGATATAGAAAAGTTTATTTCCTCTGATTGTGCCAATACTTTTTCACTGGCATCATAAATGATAACCTGAAGAGTATGTTGTCATTCAGTTAGATCATTGGCAAATACAGAGAATTCACCTTGTGCGTTGGTTGAAGAAGTAGTATTTGTTTTGCCATCTACGATCACTTTTAGAGGACTGTTAGGAAGTTCGCTGGAAGATCAGAGTATATTCACATTTTTATTCGTTTCTGTGCCGTTTGCGATAGGGG
>CAZLWR010000013.1:18859-28580 GCA_964563595.1 uncultured Candidatus Peribacteria bacterium
TTTTTGAGATTCCCTGCATTGTTGGGATCTTTCACTTCTATATTGATAGATCATATAGTGTTTTCGTCTAAAATATCTTCTGCAGACAATACGATGTTTTTACCCGTTTTCTTGAAGATCAATCCTTTGAAAAACTTTTTTGATCCCTGGTCACTTGGAGTGAAATTAACAATACCTCAATTTGGAAGCGTATATTCATTTTCTTCTAATCACTTGATGTTCAATAAGGCATCGCCAACGTAACTTTTGTCTATGGCTCCATTTTTGTCTACTGCTTCTATGGTAAGATCTACTGCTTCATTGAGCATAGCAGGATTACTGCTTACTTTAACGATATAGTTAGTAGTTCCAGCAGCGAAAGCGGTAGCTGAAAAAAGTAACGATAGTGCAAGAGATCATACTAATGTCTGTAAGGTAAGCTTTTTCATACGTTCATGATAGCTATAAAATATCAGTTAATTATAGTCTATGCAGACTATTTTGTCAAATCTACTATAGTGTCAATCGTTATCTATTTGACATAAGTTGGGTTATATGTATCTATAAATCCATTTATTGATGATACTTATGGATGAGCGAAGAGGGAGTGCCATATCATTATCCCGTTATGACAAAGGAGTTTGGTCAGTTTATACGTTGAAGACTGGAAGAGAAAGCCGATTCTTTAGTAATCTTTGATGGGACGCTTTGACATGGGGGACATGTGAAGTATTCTTTTGAAGAATTTGGCAAAGATATAGCATTGTATGTCGCAACCGATACCGATAAAGATATGTATGCAACTGCACAAAAGAGATTACACTTGGATCTCCCAGAGGCATTGGATCGTATTGCCTTATATAATTGTAGTTATACCTTATTTGGAGAGCTTCTAGATAAAGCCAAACAAGACTGATATCTAGCGGCGACATCAACAACCAAATACGATGTTGTTTTCTTGGATTTATGAGTAAACTTGTGGCATTTTAAACTTCCCGAAAGAGGTTTCAGTATCAAAGGCGACGGTTTATTAGATATGAGATACAATACTGACCCCTGAAAAGTTACAGCTGGTGAGATAGTAAATACCTATGATGAATCTCAGCTTATTACTATGTTCGTCATCAACAGCGAGGTAACCTATGATACCAGTAAAAAGATCGCCCAGGCTATTCTTTCTTTTAGAAAAATGAAACCCTTGAAAACAACCGATGAACTTAACATGTTGATCAAAAATACCGGTTACTCTGCTAAAGTTGCTGCTATTATTTTTCAGGCCATTAGAATTGAGGTTAATCAAGAATTTCGTAATATTAAATATGTCATAGAGAATGCTCAAACATATATGAATCCAGGTGGAATTCTGATTATACTTAGTTATCATAGTGGCGAAGATAGGATTGTAAAAGAGCTATTGAAGAAATTACATGATGAACAAAAATGAACTATTTTAACGAAACATACTCGAAAACCTACGTATAAAGAAGTGCTAAAAAATAAACCCAGTAGAAGTGCTCAATTGAGGGCATTTCAATTCAACTAATCAGATTTAACTAGTTATTGTCTTAATAGTGCAAGCTAGAACTATTATTACGTATTTACCACCAAAAAAACTCAAGCAAACAAAAAAGTCTTCGTGACTAGGGGAGCGATTTGCTGGTATGCGGAAATTTGTGTTGCTGTTCAGTTTGATATTTGTATATTTAATCTATACGAATCAGTCTTCCACTTTGGGTTATTCATTGAGAAATAGTCTGAAAGAGTTAGAAAGAACTCAGGATATACTTGATGACTTAGAATTGGAAGTTGGCCAAAAAGAGCAACAGCTTTGGTCTTCGGTGGAATGGCAGTCCAACAAAAATAAGATCAAGAAAATTACTATACCTTAAACCGGAATTTAGTTCACGCCTTATTTTCATGCTTGATTTGATCAAAACACAGGTTGGTAAGCAGCATAAACTCTTATCTACAAAGGGTGTATTTTTTTCGCTCTTTAACAAAGAAGGGAATATGGTTTTTTCAAAAGGCATGGTGCAAGCCGATAAATCTCTCGGTCAGATTATTGATATTTTTCATCATAATTTTTTTAGCAAATTTCAAGATATACAATTGGTAGCAGTAGATGTAGTAGTGCACTTGGAAGAACTTTATAGCTATGATATGTTGGAAAAGATTGATTTTACTAAAAATGGTATTGCTGTGCAACAGGTTGAGGGCGATACAGGCTGAGTAGTGCTGCCAAATACAGAAGGTATCGCCGACATCAAACAGCTTTTCAGCGTATTAAAGAAGAAAAATACTCTGAGTGGCGATATCAAAGTCTATCTCTTTCAGACAGACAGAATTGCTATAGAGATAAAAGATTAGTTAAAAGAATCATTGCAGTTTTATATTATGAAGAGGTCATAATCAATACGCCGAAGATTTGTACTCTAAACAAAGTAGATTTTTGGAAGCATAAGTTTGTATTTTAATTTAAGACATAACAATGACATTAATAATAAATAATCTGAGTGTGAATGTGGATTCTAAACAAGTGCTAAACAACATTTCCTTGAGTTTTGAACTTGGAAAAAATTATTGTATTTTGGGTAAAAATGGATCCGGAAAATCCAGTCTTGCTATGACAGTAATGGGGCATCCAAAATATGAAATGACTGATGAATCATGAAATTCGATATCCTTAGAAGGAGAGCAATCATTATTGGATGAGGGCATCATTTCTTTATTACAAGAAAAAGGAATAGATAATCTAAATAAGATTGCTGTTGGCTCGCTAGAGCCATACATGAGAGCAAAACTAGGTATCTTTGTTGCTTTTCAGAATATTCCGGAAATAAAGTGAGTGAAGTTATTTGAATTTCTTAGGACTATCTATAATGCCAGATGGTCAGCTAGTGAAACGTTTTTATCATTTAAGAAAATTGTAGAGCCTTTATGCGAGCAGCTAAATATTGAGAGAGATTTTTTATGGAGAGATCTCAATGTGGGTTTTAGTGGAGGAGAGAGAAGAAAAATTGAGATATTGCAACTGAGCTTGCTCAAACCTAGATATGTATTTTTGGATGAGGTCGATAGCGGATTGGACGTTGATGCTTTTAAATCTGTTTCAACATTGCTTTCCCAGTATAACACTTCCCAAAATTGTTTGATAGTCATCACTCACTATTTTGATATCTTGGAACGAATACCAGTAGAGCATGTATATATGCTTGATCAAGGTAGATTGATAGGGGAGGGAGACATGAGCATGGTGAAACAAGTTAAAGATAAGGGATTCGAAGGCTATTAGACTTTCATTTTGTACTAAGATAATATATATTTTTACCCTGATAGACTAGAATCTATGTAGTATGCTATATTTGTCAAATATAATTTTGACCTTTATTAAGCTAATACTTTTGAGTGTTGTACTAATATAATTACTATCCTTCCTATGGCCAAAAGATCCTCCAAATCAGTTAAATCTAAAAGCAAATCAATCAGTTTTACGAAATATAATACGGGCTTGCCTATTATTATATTGAGTGTGCTCTATTTGTTTTGTAATTTTTTTGCAAAAACCGCTCCTGTTTTCATTTTGATCCAGCAAATAGGTTCTTTTGTGTATGGGAATCAAGGATTACTCTTTGTGGCAGTATGCGGATTCGTTTATGGATTGATGGCATTTTTTAAACCCTGGCTTATCGCAAAAGGTGCAAAACAGTTTTTGCTCATTTCCCTTTTTGTTTCAGGTATTGTTAATTTTGCACTTTTGGAAGACCCATCTCTATCCTATATAGATTTTGGTGGCTACATATCTGCCCCTTTGTTAGAAATTGGGAAATTATTATTTGCTACCAATTATGGAGCCATAAAATGATTAATTATAATCTGACTTTTATTGAGTGTGGTGCGGATTCTTATTTCGACCAATATAGAACTCCCTTCTTTGCCAAAAATGGAATTTAGAGTTCCTGAGAAGCCCGAGGGTGCTGATCATCAGATTATTAATAATCCATCTAAAGTTGCCGTAAAGGGCGACGTATACAAAAGATTTGCTGATCTACAGTCCTCAAATTCAAAGTCATCTTCTTCGGGAAGTGCCACAGACGCTCCTGATTTGAGAACAAAGTTGAAAAGTAGATTGATAGAAAAAATATTTCATGGCAATGTACAGTTGCCTCCTGAGCAATCCCCCAAACCTATTATCGCCTTTCCAAAAGATAAGCCTACTTTCCCAGTCTCTTTGTTGCACGCACCAGAACCAGCATCAGGAGGGCTTGATGGTCTCTATATCGACACTAAAGCAGAGATTATTAAATGTAAACTTGCTGAATTTGGCATTGCTGTGGATATTGCTGGGTATAATAGTGGTCCTGCAGTAGTACAAATAAAACTGCAACCTCAGTCAGGAGTTAAAATGGCCGAGATCGAGAGACTCAAAAATGACTTAATGGGTGGTTTGAAAACAAAGACATTGAGGATACTTGCTCCTATTGCGGGCACAGAATTTGTTGGTATAGAAATGCCAAATCCGAAACCCATTATGGTAAGGCTCTCTGAAGTGTTATGATCTAGTGAATTTGCTAGCAGCATATCAAACAACCTAACAAACTTGGCATTGGGTAAAGGAATTGATGGTAAAATTATTATTAAATCTCTTGAGTCTATGCCTCACTTGCTCATTGCAGGTGCCACCTGACAAGGTAAGTCCGTTGGTGTAAACGACTTTATCTTATCATTGATGTACCAAAATACTCCTGCGGAACTCAAGTTTATTATGGTAGATCCAAAGCAGGTGGAAATGGAACTCTATTCTGGATTGCCGTACTTGTTATGTCCAATTATTACCGATCCTGAAAAGGCACTGAGGGCTCTCAAATGGGCAACAGTTGAGATGGATACGAGATATGGTATGCTTAAGCAGTTCAGAGTTAAAAACCTACCTGAATATAATGAGAAAGTAGAAATGTTGCCTTTAGACCAGCAAAAAATTCATACCAAAATGCATAGAATTGTGATTGTGATAGATGAGCTGGCCGATTTGATGATGTCCGGTAAGAAAAAAGATGTAGAACTATGTATAACCAGAATTGCACAGAAAGCTCGTGCAGTTGGCATGCATTTGATTGTGGCTACTCAAAGACCATCTGTTAATGTTATTACTGGTTTGATTAAGGCCAATATGCCCACTAGAATATCATTTGGTGTGGTAAGTAATGTGGATAGTAGAACGATACTGGATATGAAAGGAGCAGAAGACTTGATTGGCAGAGGAGATATGTTGTATATGGATCCTACTTCTCGTCAACCCTTAAGAATACAGGCACCTTTTGTAGACACTCCAGAAATAGAAGATGTAGTAGAAAAATTAAAATCTAAGTATATGTCATGACTCTCTGAGGAGGATGTCTATGATCCGGAATTGGTTAAATTACTCAATTCTCATATTCAAATAGGTTGATCTTGATTGTCCTCTCATGGTGATAGTGACGGTGATGCTGATGATGAAACGCTTGTTCAGCAAGCGATGGAGGTAGTTTCTAAATCCCGTAGAGCAAGCACCACTGCCTTGCAAAGACATCTTAGAATTTGATTTGCGAGAGCTGGTAGGATTATGGATATGCTTGAAGAAAGAGGGGTAGTCGGACCCCAAGAAGGTGGCAGACCAAGAGAAGTATTGATATAGTCATTCCGATTATTACATATACTATGAGAGTTTAATGCACATGCACTATGTGTAACCTCTTCTCGAATCACACAAAACAAAAATCATTCAAGGTATGTTTATTTGGTGGATTATTCAGTGTTCTCTCTTTTGGTTTGGTTCTTTTATCAAAAGACATAAGAACTTTCTTCTGGCTCCTTATGTACAAGAAGGTATGATAATGGGAGCCCTATTTTGGGGACTCGGCGTCCTTGCGTTTCCTGGTCTCTATCTCGGTTATATATTGTCCAGAGTTGAAAGAACTATCAAAGAGTATATTTTTCGTGGTCTCCAATCGATCAGGCAAAAAATTCTTGTCTAATAATCGTGTCTGAAATGAAAAAACAAAATCCTTGGGCGGTCCGCTGCTCAAGGATTTATGGTGCCAAAAACTTTGTCTATTACTTTACTATTTTATCTAATGTTTCTTCAAATCTACTTGCTGGATAAGCTCAGATGATGAGCTTATACTTTCAGGTTCCCCTATCAAGAATAACATTTCCCGGTGTGCCTGTAACGCCAAATAGGTTGAGAGCTTCAATTATCTGTGTTGCAACTTTTTGGTTTATAGCTGTTTCGCTCATACAGCTTTTTAATTTTTTGACGTCTAACTTGAGATCTTGTGCTATGTCATACAATACTGTTTCGCTATCTAGCCCCTTGCTGAATACTCAGTTTATAAAATCATAATACTTATTTTTATCTTGGCTTGCTACGCATTCAGCTGCAAATGCACCTATGTCCGCATATTGATGGAACTCAAGTGGAAAGTGTCTAAAGGTAGTTGCGACTTTACCTTTGTATTTATCTATCAAAGACTTCATAATTCCATTATTCCACTGTGTCTGACAAAATGGACATTGTAGATCGCTATACTCTATAATAAGAAATCTTGCATCTTTATTCCCCATGATAACGCTGCTAGCTACGATTTCTTTTACTTGGCTGCTGCTTATCTTAGTGTCACTTCGTGTCGGTATCTTTCCAATAATTCTTTTACTAACAACTTTTTTGCTGTCGAGGCTAGTTCCGCAGGTTTGAATAGCGATCTTTTCCTTCTCAGTGCCTTTTGTTTGTTGTAAGAGACTTCTGCATCGAGAAGATGTATTACTTGCAAAGCCGATACTGCTAATTGCTGTTACCGCTAGTAACGCTAATAAGATTTTTTTCATAAATAATAGACTAGTATCTAAATGGGTAATATGATTTGATTATTGTTGGAGTTTTGCTCATTTTAAAGTCGCTCATATTTCTTCTACTTTCGTAATAATATCAGTTATAATTGCATTGATCTGTTCTGTAGTAGTAGTTCCGTCTCCCAGTAATTCTACGGTTATACTAATTGATTTCTGATTATCTTTTTTATAAAGATCAAAAATAAAATAATCTGAGATTTGAGGGTGCTCTGCAATAGTTTTTAGAATGAGGTTGAAATGATGATTGCTTGGTATTTCGAATGATAAATCTCTAGTTATAACTTGATCTTGCAGTGATTTATATCCCACTACTGATTTTGTTGCAGTCAGTTTAAATATTGGTTGAAGTTCTATTTCCAAGAATGATGCTTGATATTCTGATCCTATACCTATCTCTTCTAGTACATTTGGATGAATCTGAGCTATATATCACACAAAATGTGAGCTTTTACCTGATTCTTGGGTAGTATCGTTGTGATTCCATAGCATAATGTCTGCTTGTTTAGCCGGGTGATAGTATTCTATATTGTGCAAAGGATGGGGATACTCTTTTGGGCTTCGTTCGGGGTGAGTAGTATATTTTTCTATATGCCGTGATATATTGCTTGCAAAAAGATCAAATGAATGCGTTTGAAAGACATGAGAAATGTTAGACAGGATTTGTTTTAGTTGGAGGTAGCTATCTTCTTGTCGTTTTGGATTATCATTTTTTTTGGTCAGGATAAGAGCCGAAAGTACTTTTTTTTCGACAGGGGTTCCTTTTTCATCCATAAGGTAGAGCTTTCCTATTTCGAAGATCTTTATGGGCATGACTTGTCTATAGTTCTTTTTTGCAATTTCCAAGAGTCCAGGCAAAAGAGTTTGAGCTATGTAAGGAGTAGTTTCGTCAGTAGGATTTTCTAACTGGAAATGATTTTGTAGTTTGAGACCTACGAGATTATTGGTTTCATATGCTCATAACTTTCCTGTAGTTGCCCCCAATAACTTTATCCATTCCTCGCTATACCAAGGATAACTTTCAACTTGATTGAACTTCAGGCTACTTATAAGTAATTCCGCAACTTGATAAGTAAAATCAACAAAAGACGGCTCTGACTTTTTGATCAGGATAGCGGACGGGATTTCAGGAATATTCTCTAATCCTATATGTCTTGCAAGGTCCTCATAGACATCTTGTATAATAGTGACATCGGATCTTCGCAGTGGAGGAGTGATTTCTAATGCAGTATCATTGATACTTTTTACACCATATCCCAAAGAAACTAGTATAGGCTGAATCTTGGATCTAATACTCGGATTATCTGAACCTTGAAGATATACTGTTGCACTATCTATATTGAGTTTGATATTATGAGCAGTTACTTTCAGATTATCTTTATTATATACCAATCAAGTGAATAGGCCAGTTTGATATTGTTTGTGATTTTCGCTCACTACATTAATTTGTTCCAATGAGCAATAAGCAGTTCGTAAAGGATTGATTGCTTTTTCAAATCTCATAGATGCATCTGTTCTTAATCCAAGTCTTGTTGCTGTTTTTCTGATTTGGACAGGGTCAAAGTTTGCTGTTTCGATCAATATACTTTTGGTGTTTACTGAAAATGCAGATGATAGGCCACCTATAACTCCTCACAAGGCCAAGATTTTTTCATTATCACAAATGAGAATGTCACCTGCCTTTAGTTTGTGCTCTTTTTCTGTTAGATCAATAAATACTTCTCCATCTTTTGCTTCTCTTACTATAATATTTCATTGAACAGTGTCAGCGTCAAATACATGCACTGGTTGTCCATAGGTCTCCATAAATCGATTGGAATAGTCTACCCAGTTGTATTTAGATGTATGTCCCAGATCCGTTAATCATAGCCTGCCCGTAAAAGTACTTTTGTCATTAGTAATATTTTCAACTTTAATAATTGAGTAGAAACTGACTTTTGGTGTTTGAATATCTATGGAGTAAGTTATTGTTGGAATTGCTTCTAAAGCATCAAGTGAAAATTGAGAAATGCTTTGAATGGCTGTATCGAATTTGCTAGGAGACGTTTGATAATCTGAAAACACAGACTTACACTCAGCCGCCAATCCAAAATGTCACCGTAAATCCGGTCTGTTGGTGATGGCTACGCTTTCTACTTCAAATATCATATCTTCCCGCATTGGAAAAAGTTCTTTGAGTGATTTACCTATCATGGCGTCGTCAAGAGTGAGATCTTCTCACATATTCCATATCCGATGTTTATCTTCATCCTCATTGATGCCGATCTCGCCTTTGCTGCAGATCATTCCGTTAGAATCGAGTCATCTCATTTGTCTTGAACCAATGGTGAGGTCTATCATAGGCAGATAACAACCAGGTAGGGCAACAGGTACATACTGTCAGCTGGCTATATTTTCTCCTCCGGTACAAATTTGATAGGATCCATGTCTCCCACAATCTACTTGGCATACAAATAAAGTATCAGCATTGGGATGTTTTTCTACTGAGCTTACTTTTCCAAGCACTAGGTCATCAGGTAATATTCTGATTTTTGCTCCATGTTCTATTTCAAAAACTTTAGCGATAAGCTGAGACTGGAACTCTGCGGTGTCTACTGGAAGATGTACCCATTGTGAAAGCCAGGATTTGGAAAAAAACATGAACTATAAACCCTAAAAACTAAAATATTATTTCATGAATGAGCTCTTAATTGCTTACTTTTATTATTTTTTTACTGGAAATTACAATAAAGTTTGTTATGTATGGGTTCTGTTTTTGTTTATAATATGCTTTATATTTTATAATCAGAAAATAGATCGATAGTACTGGGGATTCGTCTAATGGTAGGACACCGGACTTTGACTCCGTTTATCTAGGTTC
>CAZLWR010000014.1:0-6806 GCA_964563595.1 uncultured Candidatus Peribacteria bacterium
TTATTAATTAAATCTACAAAAAAACTTTCATTTTCACAAATATTAGAAGTTTTTGACGTTTTATCTATGGAAGAAAAAGCAATTGGTAACAAGTTATCATTGTCACAAAATACACCATCACGCTACGACAAAATATTTTTAATAAATGCCCAAAAGTGATATCAAAAAATGGCGGAGCAAGAAAAAGATGAGATTATGAAATTATTTCGTGCTCACTATAGTCACTAACCGAATTAACTATAAATTTAACCCATCAAGAGCAAGAAAATCACTTTTCTTGCTTTTTATGTATAAAACACTATTACCTATTGCATAGTTGAGTTTTAGTTTTACACTTTAACTATTGCTCACATGCAGATACCAGAACTCAAAGCATTTTTTGATTACCAGCCTGTTTTAGTTTCAGATCCTCAGTTTATTGTTGACGAAATCAAGCAACTTGCATCAGCTTATTATTGATCACAAGAATTAGAGGAGATACAGGCGACGTATGAGTTCGCAAAATCCGCTCATGAATGACAAATTAGACAATCAGGAGAACATTATATATCGCATATAGTACAAGCAACAAGATTCTTAATGGCTATCAAACCTGATTTGGAGACAATCAAGGGATGTTTGTTGCATGACATAATAGAAGACTGCGATATATCATCAGAAACTATCAAAAAACACTTTGGAGAAACGGTAGCAAAATTATGTGAAGGCGTAACCAAAGTATCCCGTTTGAAATATCGTGGCGAAGAAAGGCAGATTGAAACCCTCAAGAAAACATTTTTTGCTATGTCAGAAGATTTGAGAGTGATCTTCATCAAGCTTGCAGACAGAATACACAATATCCAGACCCTTCATTTTCATCCAAGACCCGATAAACAAGCAAGAATTGCAAAAGAAACATTGGAAATATATATACCAATCGCGGAGAAACTAGGTTTATTGCAGTTTCAGTATCTATTGGAAAATGGCTGTTTTCGTATTTTGCACCCCGTAGAATGTAATCAGATTATAAATTATCTGGATAAACCTATATTTTATAGATCATCGGAAAAGGGCGTGCGAGCATTGACAAAAATACTCAAGCAAGATGGACTAGAAAATTTTGAAGTAAAAGGAAGATTGAAATCACCTTATAGTGTTTACAAGAAACTTACTCAAAAAGTTGGAGAACTGGACATCAGAAAGATCAATGATCTACTGGCTTTTAGAATCACCTTGGATAGCATACCAAACTGTTATCTGGCTATGGGTATTATTCACAATCAGTATACTCCCCTGGTTCATAAAATAAAAGATTATATTGTAGTACCCAAACCAAACTGATATCAGTCCATCCATAGTATTATCTTAGGGATATTTTCATTCCCTGTGGAAATACAGATTAGAACTCACGAAATGGATAAATATGCTGAATATGGAGTAGCTGCACACTTTGCCTACAAGGAAGCCGGCTATACGGCCAAAGCAAGAACTGTCACGGTAGACAGCAAACAAACACAACGAGTTACGAAACTTCAGGACATCGTCAAATCCTATCAGGATGATAACGAAGGTTTTAAGCAGGAGATGAAAATAGAACTTTTGGATGACAATATCTTCGTCTATACGCCAAAAGGAGAGATTATTGAAATGAAAAAATGATCTACCGTACTAGACTTTGCTTTTAGAATACATTCTGAAGTAGGACTGAGATTCAAAAATGCTCTTATCAACGGATCTATCGTGCCTATTGATTTTCAACTTAAAACGGGGGATATTATTCAAATCAATTCACGGAAAAACCAATACTCTGCTACCACTTCACGGATGGATATACTCAAAACCTCCGGAGCCAGAAACCAGCTGAATAAATATCTCAAATCTAAGATGAGAGATCAGCTTTTGGCAAAAAGCATTCATAATCTGAATAATAAGCTTACTGAGTACAAATTACCCCTATTCAAATCTGACGAGTGTCTGATCTGGAAAAGTATGGAATCCAAGGAAGAAGAGTTGGAAGCAAAGTTACTGGAAATGCTTGATAAATCAGGCTATGGGACCTTTATCAATAGCTTTTATAAAACTAAACTCCCCGGAAGCGGTATTTCTAAAAAAAGTGAATACATAGCCTCCACGGAACAAAACATAAGTAACACCAATCAGATTATCATTGATGGACATAGCAATTTTGACTACACTATCTGCCCAGAATGTGCCAATCTCACGAGTCAAATTATCGCTAAATCATGAAAACAAGGTATTAAAATTCATCATATAGGTTGTAAGGCGCTGAATACCATTGGCTATGAAAAACTTATTGCAGCACAATATGAAGGACAAGAAAAACCTTTATATAATTTCTCTCTCAAGCTGCAAATCAGCAATGAATCAGGCAATCTCAATAGAGTATTGCAGATACTCAGTAAGTATAATACCAACATCCAACATATCGCATTCTTGGATACCAAACGCGATGCATCTTTGGGGCATATCACGCTTGAACTAGCAAATCCAAGCAAAATTTCTTTCATTATCAAAGACCTCCAAAAGTCTCCTGATGTTGTCACTATCAAAGAGAAAAAGTTTCTTGCATAATAACCGCTATTTTCTTGCATTTTTTGGGCTTGTATGCTATAATAAATACGATAGTCATTTTGTGATATTTTTATTATTTAGGTCAGAATTATGTTCCGCAATACGTCATTCACTCTTACAAGAAGTACGCTTATTTCAGGAATCGTAGGAGTAGTAGTCTGATTATCTTCGTTTGTGCTTTTTAATCCAGAAATGGCCTCAAATCTCGTAGCTGACATCAGCGGAAATCCAAGTTCTACCATAGCCGGAGATGTTTATTATAAAGTGAGTAAAAATAAGATATCGCTCTACAGCAATGTAACATTTGATAATATCAAAAGCATATCTGTTATCGTAGCCTATGAGCCAGGCACAGAAGTACTTACAGAAAATGACCATGTGTCTGCCGAACTGCTCTCTCCCACGATGAGTAGATACATACTTTCCACTAAAACCATAGAAAAAGGAGAACTCATCGCCTCACGAGCATATCGTGGTAAACCAGAGGACATTGTTATTAGTGATACTCAACTCTATACGGAAGATCAAGTCATGGGATTGAGTGTTTCACATGATTAAGTTTTTCTCCTGATCTCTCTTATTACAATATATAAACTATAATCTGATAGAAATATCTTTCCCCTCTGGATCTACAAAGTCTAGTCCATATGCCGCCAATTGCAGATCATGGTCTCCAACAACATAAGACGGATTATACAAAAAATCTCAGATTATTGGCAATCATATGGAACTGAGCTGATATCTAATTTGATGAGTTCTACCCGTTAACAATTCCAAGTCTACAAAGACTTGTTTTTTTCATCATTCTTGAATATCCTGTATACCCATAATATGCGTAACTCCCATCTTGGGATATCAAACGGTAGGCACCTTTGGATAAACCAGTGACTGCAAAACAAAGGGTTTGTCATCAGTTTTTTGATAGTGGAGCTTCAATCGTTGTTCACCTTGTTTACTAACTTGGCACTTAGCCCTATAGTATTTATGCAATCCGGAAGTCGATACTCACTGCAAAGCATCTTTTGCTTTGGTATCAAAAAGCATTTTAAAATGCTGTAAACCCTTTTCGCTGGTTGCCACAATCATAAGCCCATCTGTATCTTTATCAAGTCTATGCACTATACCTGCTCTTACAAAGCCACCTAGACTGGGTATATTTCAAAACATATGGTACAAAAAACCACTCACCGAAGGCGTTGACACATCAAATAAAGTCTTGGGATGGCTCAGCACCCCTTTGGGTTTATAAACAATAAGATAATCCGCTGTTTGATGTTTGATATCCAGATGTATATTGGGAGCTTCTGCTAATATCTGATTATCATGATATCTTTCTAATTCCGGTAAATATATCGTCTCATCTCACTCTAGTGTGTATGACTTCTTGATAACTTGCTTATTATCATCCTTGGCTATAGTAATCAACTTCCTCTCAAATAATTGTTGAAAAAAATTTCTTGATAAAGAAAAATAATCTGACAATGCCTTATCTATTCTTTGACCTTTATACATAGCTGGTATAACTAGCTCCATTGATCTATACCTAATCATTTTAATGGTAGATGCAAACTCAGAAACTTACATTGGCAAGTGCAGGACAGATAGTATGTCACACAAAATCACCTGATGCGTACTACAAGAGTAATACTATCCAAAACACGATAAACTGCGACATAAGGAGATAGTAATAGTGCTACAAATAAATCTCCAGCAATAAGCTATTCATTTAGATACTTATATACCAATCTCATGAAAACATTATTACAATTCCTCGTCACTTGAATTGCTATTGCTATAGCTGCGTACGTTGTACCTGGCGTAACAGTAGATGGATTACGAACTGCTATTGTCGTATGAGTGGTACTTGCAATAGTTAATGCGACCGTTGGTGCATTGTTACGTCTCATTACGCTTCCTTTAAACCTCATTACCTTGTGATTGGTAGGAGTAATTATTGGAGTATTGATGATTCTACTTGTTGATAACTTCGTAGACGGATTTAGTGTTAGTAATTTCCGATCAGGTCTGCTCTTTGCTATCATACTCGGAGCGATCAATATGATTTTTGGAAACGGCAAAGATTAGCACAGTAGCACCAAATATTAAAAGTAATTATAAAGAACGTCCAGATGTCTGGACGTTTTTGTTTACTTCGACCAATGTCAGCGTATCAGTTTATTTCTTATCAATACCTCATACAATCAAATAACATCAGCAGTCCACTCTCCATGAGATTCTACTAATTGCCTATAGAAGTTTTCTCAGTGACGCTTGAGGCTAATTTTCTTTCGAGATTCGATATCCAATACAGTCTCATACACCGCATCTTCTTGCTCAACAGGAATGATCAAGAAAAACTCTTGTCATCTTTTTTCTATACTATAATCTTTATTTACTGCTATGTCACCATTGTGTTTTAATCCTGCTACTGTTTCCATTATCTGAACATAATTCAGCTTTATAGAGGATTTATTGCCTAATTTATATTCAAAATCACCATTAAAAAAGTAATGAGCACCTACCAAGCCCTTACGTAATGTTTTTGCAAAAGGATAGAGAGGTTTTTGCTCAGGAAAACTTGCATCATACTGTATCCAGTTTCGTTCATCCCAAGGCCTGATACCAAATACCTTTAATATATCAAACACAACTTGTTTTTGTTCTTTGCTATAAGAAAAACCATAGCTCGTACCAAGTACATCTGCAATCTTCATAAGTCTGCTTTGTACAACTTCATTGGGAGTCCCTCACAGCTTACCAATCCCCCATTGTGCCAATTGAGGCAGTTCATCAATATG
This sequence comes from uncultured Candidatus Peribacteria bacterium, assembly GCA_964563595.1. GTDB lineage: Bacteria > Patescibacteriota > Gracilibacteria > Absconditabacterales > Absconditicoccaceae > CALMFT01. The sequence goes on from CAZLWR010000014.1 coordinate 5,370, forward strand.
ATACTTTCTAGTTCGTTCACGTCAAGGTATGACTTTGCTATTATCCCCTTTTCACTGAGCATCAAGCAATCCCCCATTGGTTTGTTGATGTTGTGCAGCATCTTCATACATAGTTTGCCCTTTCCATATCGCTTTACCTTCAGCATTTCTGATATAGACATGATTTTTGAAAATCCCGTTGGAAGTAAGACACTTTATGATTCACAGTGCCAAAGTACCACGAGATAAACTAATAGCATTACCGATTTCCTGAACCAGTTGTTTAATCTTGTGTTTTAATTTAAAACTACTTCTCTCCACATTCTTCACATTAGATTCAGCCTCTTGCGGGTACTCTTCAAGCAATAGATCATCTGGATACACCGTATCATACATAGGTTTTTTCATAATAACTCTTCCTTTACTAAAATGAGAAACAAAAACCACCCACGTGGGTGGAACAGATTATCAGCATAGTATGTATTTAGTACTAGAAGTCAACATATTGTAAACTCATGGAGTCAAGAGTAGAATACTGAGAAGCATATCTAAGTAACTGCTTTCCTTACTCTTTAAGCTTTGTAAAAAAAGCACTATATAATCTGAAAGGAGAAATTTACTATTGCTTTTTTTCGCACAATCTACAAATAAATGCTGTTTGCAGCACACTTGCTGCAAAGCGTAACTATTAAACCTTTTTTAAAGTGAGTTTACTTAACACCACTTCGCGTGCTTTGATTCTAATAGCACTGGCCGCCGTATCATTTATGGCCTGCCAAAAAGAATCATCCGATTTTACAGGTGAAACCCCAACCCTCCTCATCGAAAACGGAGCTGCCGATGACCGTGGCCCAAGTCCCGTAGGGCCGCCCCCTGGCGGCAACTACTCGTGTGACGGAGCCGTGAACGCCGTCAATGGTCTTATCTACCGTCCCAATGGAATGGGTGGATTCATCAGTGCGAGCTTTGCGTCGCAATTGACACCCGGCAAAATCGTCATCTTCGGGAGTGGCACCTGCTCACGCTGGAATGAGGGATGGCATAATCCGGACGGCCTGAAAACCTGGCTGGCCAATCATCCAACTAAGAAGGCCATTATGGTCTATACTTACGAAGCCCACCCCATCAGTGAGGGCGGCGGTCTTCCGGTATACAGGTACCCGACGAGCTGTGAAGCTATCTCGACGGGTCTCTACCTCAACCAGCACAGCACCCTGGCACAACGCTGGGCCGCCTGGACCAGTACTCAGTCCAAACTGGGGACCGTATCCAACTGCACGCACTGGATCGACAATATGTCGAACAGCGTGACCAACGGCAACCAAGCATGGCCATTCCGAGTGTTCGTCGTATGCAATGACGGCCGCCTGGTTCTGATTTCGATGGGAGGCGTTTGTGACATCGCGACGGAACTGAACAACTATTTCGGCCTGTAGAGCCGATCAAGTCTGATACACC
>CAZLWR010000014.1:6906-14126 GCA_964563595.1 uncultured Candidatus Peribacteria bacterium
ACACCCCAGTCGTCAGGTGGTCGTGATCTATACAGCCGAAAGCAACCCGGGCACCGCCGTCCAACGTTGGCCGCGCTGCGGCCGAGGAACGCCAACGACCCTGGTGTTGCAACAAAGTACCACGATCCTTCAAAGGATCTGGAACGGCAAGATGGCCATCATGGGTCAGCTGGGCGGCTACTGGGCCGACCGCTTCTACGTGGACGACCTGAGCAACAGCGTGGCCGCCAACATGGGACAATTCGCCCTCTACGGCGTTTGCACCAGCGGACAACTCCAGCCCATCGGCAATGAGGGGTCCTGTGACTGGGTGTCCATTATGAATGATTTTTAACATCAACACCGCTCGCTTGTCCTAAGCAGCGGATACTTTCCTTTGTCTATCCAAGGAAGGATGCCAGGTCACTGAGTTACAGCGGCTTGGCATTTTTTTATAATAAAAAAAAATAATAGTTTGCAAACGATCTATATTTGTACTTGGGTTTCAGGTTATTTTTATTATTATAAAGTTCATATTTTGATTTCCAGCTCTTAAGTTTTTGCTTTTTAGCTTTCCCGCCTTTTAGCTTTTTAGCTTTTTTAGAATGTCTTGAGCAAACAATCCTGTTATATTGCGTTTTGACACCGTATCATTCGCATACAATGATGGCAAGAAAATTATCCTAGAGGAAGCAGATTTTTCCGTTCGTGAAAATACTAAAATCACCATTATGGGACAAAACGGTGCTGGGAAATCTACTATTTTCCAAATGATTACTGGGGAACTCCAACCACAATCCGGTAAAATCAGTATCGTACCAGGTAATAGCATTGCCATAGCAAAACAAGTTATCCCTAGAGATCAATATGAACTTACTATAAGAGAGTACTTTGAAACTGCATTTGCAGAAAAAGATTACAAGTTGGATAAAAAAATAGAGGAAGTGATGCAATCAGTAAACCTGCCAGTGCCAGTTACCAAACAAATCAAGGATCTGTCTGGTGGTCAACAAGCAAGATTATTACTCGCTTATGCACTCATTCAAAAACCCGATATCTTGCTTTTGGATGAGCCTACCAACAATCTAGATGGAGATGGTATTGGGAATCTTATTGGATTTTTATTAAGTTACGAGAAAACAGTCATTGTTATTAGTCATGACGCAGATTTTCTGAATATGTTTACTGATGGAGTTTTGTATGTTAACGTAGTAAATCATAAGGTCGAACAGTATTGGGGAGATTACTATGATGTAGTAGAACAGATTTCTAAACAAATTGAAAAAGAACAATCTCAAAATGCCAGACTCGAAAAACAAATCATTGATGCGAAAGAAAAAATAAATTTCTTTGCTAACAAAGGAGGAAAAATGCGTAAACTCGCCAGTAAAATGAGAGACGAAGTTGAAGAGGCCGAAGAAAACAAAGTAGAAGTCAGAAGAGATGATAAAACTATCAAGCACTTCAATATTGAGTTCGAGAACTTTGTAGGTCCTATTGTCACTATCAACAACGTAGAACTGATGGATAAAAATTATAATCCAATTATGAGAAAACTGGATCTGGAACTAAGAAAAGGAGACAGATATATTCTGACTGGTCCAAACGGCATTGGGAAATCCACGCTCTTGAAAAGACTCATTCATGCACATGATGGTGATGCCACTATCCATGAAAACGTGAGAGTAGGATATTATAGTCAAGATTTCAACGCATTGGATATGAACATGACTGTTCGAGATTCTCTTCATGAAGTATCCAACGAAGTTACAGATCAAGAAGTCTTCCGTACTGCTGCTCAGTTTTTATTGACTAGTGATTTACTCAAGAATACTATTGGCTCGCTGTCCGAAGGACAAAAAGGATTACTATGCTATGCAAGATTTGTTATTCAAAAACCTCATCTGCTTATTTTAGATGAGCCCACCAATCATATCAATTTCCGTCACCTTCCTGTTATCGCCGAATCTCTCAACGAATATGATGGAGCCATCATTATGGTCAGCCATGATCAAGCATTTGTGGATCAATTGTCTCATGTAGAAGAGATCAATCTAGGTAAGTTAGTTGGGAGATAATATAGCACATTAGTCATCTTTCGTTACGTATATGAGTGAAACTCTTTCTTCAATTGTCACATTTTATGGCTCACATGAATTTTTGTTTTTTTTCTTCCTCATCCTTGCATTGATTATAGAATGACCAGCTATTATTTTATGAATATCTTTACTTGCTCCACAACTAGGTTTTAGTTTTGTTGAAATATTCTTACTCTCATTTGTTGGGGATTTCATAGGGGATATGATACATTATATAATCTGAAGATATTTCGCCAACCGCTTTCCTGCTATCAAACAAAAAACAGAAAAGTGGCAACGCATACAAGCACTAGAATCTAAATTAAGTAAACAAAAACTATTGGATTTGCTTGTTGTCATAAAGTATACTGCACCACTTACTAGTCTTGGTTTACTGTATCTGGGCTACAAAAAAGTAAACTTTAAGTCATTTGCATTGAATACTTTTATCCTTATAGCTTGTAGCTCATTGATCATCAGTTCACTGGGATATTTTTTTGCTAGCAAATTTAGTAGTACTGAAAATTTCTCTTATTTTGTGGTGATTATACTTGCTGGACTCGGCTTACTATATCTGATTATAACATATCTTTCAAAATTACTCATACATAAAATCCTTAAGCATGCAAAACCATAATATACCAAAGAAAATTCATTACTGTCGATTTGGCCCGCTTCCCAAACATGAAAGTTTTTTGGCTTACCTTGCCTCACGGGAAAAACACTGTCCTGATTACGAAATTATAGAACGAAATGAAACAAATTTTGATATATCAAATAACCCCTATATCAAAAACGCCTACGAGAAACAATCACGAGCCTTCGTAGCTGATTATGCAAGATTTGCAATACTGCATCAAGAATGATGAATTTATTTGGATACTGACGTAGAATTGTTACAGCCATTGGATAGGTTTCTACAAGATGAGTTTTTCACTGGCATGGAAAACAATACTGAAGTATGAGGTTGTATTATGGGATCCATACCTCAACATCGATTCACAGCACAAGTGCTTGAGTTTTATCAGAGTAGAAACACAAGAATCGTATTACCAAAACTTCTTACAACATTAGTGAAAAAGAATTGATTCTCTATAGAGGATAAAAAGCAGTGTATAAATGGAATGCACATTTACCCCAAGCATACTTTTTATCCCTTTGCATATTATGAAAACTTTCACCCGACTCAGATCAAACCAGATACCTTTGCTATACATTGGTTTAATGCATCACGGTTACCCTGATGGTTTGTGAAATTCACTTTTCCCATAGTTTGATTATGGAAGAAAGTTTTTTAAGTTTAGTGCATTTACTGTTCTCCTAAGAATGAAACACCATAATGAATCTACTATAAGCATCATCATACCAGCATACAATGAGGAGCATTACATTGGGGCGTGTTTGAAGCAAATTATACAACATAGTGATTGACTCGTGCACGAAGTTATTGTAATAGACAACGCAAGTACCGATAAGACTGCCGATATAGCTCAAACTTTCCCTTGAGTCAAAGTTATAAAAGAAGAGAAAAAATGACTCACTCAAGCACGTCAAAGAGGATATCTTGAATCTACAGGAGATATATTGGCCTACCTCGATGCTGATACCAAAATGAAATCACAATGGATACAAAAAGTACAACAGGCATTTCAACAAGATAAACAGTTGGTATTCTTGAGCGGTCCCTATGACTATTATGATCTACCAAGGTGGAAACAAGTAGGATTATGGATCTATTGGAGATTACTTGCTTACCCTACTTATCTAGCCACCTGATACCTTGGCGTAGGAGGCAATATGGTCATGACAAGAAAAATGCTAGACAACATCGGAGGATTTGATACTAGTATAGAGTTTTACGGAGAAGATACGAACATTGCACGTAGAGCATACTCAGTAGGTCATTGTAAATTTATGTTGAGCTTGGTTATGCCCAGTTCAGCAAGAAGACTCAATCATCAGGGTGCACTTACTACTGCCTATATATATTGCGTCAACTTTTTACACGAAGCTATCTTTCACAAACCTTATACCCATTCTTATAAAGATTTTAGATAATAAAGCGAAATAATGAGAAACTTACTGTACTCTTATAAAACCTTCTTTTGACACAAACAGATAGTGTTACTTACTGGAATAGCATTGGCTATGCTCATTGTAAGTTTGATTGTCAATTTCTATGCAGGAAGTTATGCAAGTGCCCAGGCCACCAATTCAGTCAATGACCTCGTATTAAGCAACATAAGGGCATATGATGTAGATGCAGTATTTGTATATGGTACTTTTGTGTTTTTTGCGTTTATGACCATTTACTGTCTCAGACACCCTTTCCAAATATCCTATATACTCAAATCCATATCACTTTTTGTGCTCATTAGGTGCGTATTTATAAGTCTTACACACATCTGACCCTATCCAACTAGCATTGCCATAGATCCTAGTATGAACCTATATGGTATATTTAGTAGACTCTCTTTCACTGGAGATTTATTCTTTTCAGGGCATACTGGACTCCCCTTTCTTATGGCTTTAGTTTTCCGAAACAATAAAATCCTCAGATACTGATTCCTCTTAGCTTCTGTAGTATTTGGTACGGTGGTTTTATTAGGTCATTTGCACTACTCTATTGACGTGCTCGCAGCATTTTTCATTACCTATGCTATCAACCATATAGCTCAATTTCTTTTCAAAAAAGATAAGGAACATTTCGATATGTCTTTCGGACACATGAAGATATTATAATCTGAATAGCATTATTTTATAAATGCTTTCTCAAAGCCTTTCTTATCAAAACTAAATCTCCCACCAAAAAATCACATGATTGTTTGTACTTCCTCGTAAGCATTACCAAGACAGGTGGAAGCACCTGGGGATGGGGTAATATTGAAAAGAATATTGTCTCAGATTATTTTTGCTTCTCCCATTTCTAATTCCAGGGTCTTGAGATTGAGGATTTGCGGTCTTGTACCACCAACTCAATCTGCATGATGTATTTGGTCTGCCGTAATGGTTGGAATGATTTTTCTGATTTCCCTCAAGAACAATCTTTTGCCTATATAGGGTAAATCATACAAAAAATTGATAAACAAATAGGGCGAGACTATGGGATCCAAAAACAATTTGATAATGACCCTAAATGCTCTGAGCCTAAATCCAAATACCTTAAAGTACTCCCGCACACTGGAATAATTATATCTTTCCAGCATGAAGATCCCCTTGGCCGTTGGTCCAAATCTGGTCTCAGACTGATTGTGTACGTCTGGGTCGCCATGAATGGCCGCAAAAGGGAGTTTTTCTATCTGCATAGTATATACTTTGCCGTTCAAAAGTCCTAACGGAGATTTGAAAAAACTTCCTGCTACCGATAAGATTGAAAAATCTTTCGCATAACCAAGAGACTTGGCGATAAGGGGACTATGACCTCCAGCACACACTGCCACTACGTTTGCTTCAAATACTTCTCAGGATTGAGTAATGACTTGATAACCTGAATCTGTCTTTTTGATTGACGACACAAGAGCATCAAAATATAAATCTATGTGTTTATCATGTTGCAATTTTGCCTCAGTTATAAACGACTCTGAAACCTGCCCATAATCAATGGTATATCATTCCGGTGAGCTCAACGCCAAGATCGATTCCTTGGGGTCTCTGCCTTCTACGACTTTTGGTTCTAATCTCGCGATTTCTTCACGATCTATTTTACGCAAAGTTGGGAACAATTCTTTAAAATCCTCATATCTTTTTGCAAGTTCCTTTACTTGTTTTTCTCCCACAGCAAGGACCATTTTATTGTATTTACTAAAGATCTGACTATCCGGATAACGTTGTGCAAAGTCCTCTACAAAGTACTTGAGCATATCGGCTTTTTTTTTGACCTTCGTAGCCTTTTCCAGATTATAATTTGTTTCTATATCTCAGCAATGAAGAGTTTGACTATTGTTGCTTGCCTTAGAATTGACCAAGCCTACGTTACTGTACTTTTCAAGCAAGGCAATACGTTTCACATCAGTAAACTTGGACAAAGTATACAGCAAAGCAGTTCAGCTTACTCAGCCTCAGATAATGAGTATATCGTATTTGGTAGCCATAAAAATTCTAAAAAACTAAAAATAATCTGAAACCAAACTAGCTGTTAAGCATTCTGTTCGCTTCATCTACTCAGTACTTCAGTTTCCGATGCATGAAAGCATAGTAATCATACTTTGTAATATCATCAGATAGGTTACGAGTTATGTATTCTGTGGTATTCACTTCTTGTTTTTCATAATGAAGCTTAGTGTCATGAGCGATGATTTCAAATACATCTTTTGATTGTCTTGAAATCTCGACTATGGAGGAATCTCTAAACAATATAAATACCCTATCAGCACAACTTTTGTCAGTAAATACAATTTCTCCATCAAATTGTTGTATAGCCTCGTATACACAAGAAATCAAATTAGTCATTCTTTTTTCTGATCAACCTGAGTTAAGTATCTTTTCCCTTTCCATAAGCTTAAAGGCTGTTGTTCATGGCGTCATTGTCATCATTAAAATGTAAATTGTATATTACTCCTCTCTTTCTCCAATCTGCTCTCTCCACAATGCATAGTATAATCATTTTTGTTCCAACAAGGCATCATGCGTGCCAGTCTCACTCATCTGACCTTTTTCAAGTACATAAATCATATCCGCATGCATGACGGTACTCAATCTATGAGCTACCAATATAGTTATCATATTTGGCCTAGATATCGTTATTCACTTCATGGTATCAGTAATTTCTTTTTCAATAATACTATCCAAACTCGATGTTGCTTCATCAAATATCAATACTTCCGGATCCCTGAGTAAGGCACGAGCAATAGCCAATCTTTGTTTTTGACCCCCAGAGAGTTTGAGTCCTCACTCCCCTATTTTGGTAAGTATCCCATTGGGTTGGCTTGTAATAAAATCAGTTAATTGAGCCTGATCAAGTACCCTCAAGCATTCTTCATCAGTTGCATCAGGTTTCACAAAAATCAGATTATCTTTTATCGTCCCAGAAAATAATTGCGGATCCTGAGTCACGATTCCTATTTTTTTATTCAATGACTGTAGGTCATAGGATTGAAGATCGTGATGATTGTATTGTACCGATCCCGAGTTGGGTTTATATAATCCTACCAAAAGTTTCAACAA
>CAZLWR010000014.1:14226-24653 GCA_964563595.1 uncultured Candidatus Peribacteria bacterium
CCCAATTGCCCAAGTGCTCCAAAGATAAAAAACGAATAGAAAAAGAATGAGAAAAACTCACCCAGCGTAAGATAATCTCTATACATCATCCAAAGCATAATTCCCAACAATACAACTCTAATAGCATTAACCAAAGTTCACTGGATAAACTCCATGGATCTAATCTTACGTATTTTGAGCAATTCAAGATCAAGAATCCCTTGATTAGCAGCATCAATTCTTTGAAGCTCTTGTTTCTCAAGACCCAATATTTTCACTAAGGATATATTACGGATAGTTTCTGTCGCAGCACCAGCCAACAAAGCAGATTCCTTCACAATACCATCTTGTGCCTTTTTGATCGTTTTGGATAATAAATAAGTCGTAATTCCCATAATAGGAAATAGTAACAGCAAGACAGTACCGATTATCCAATGTGTCATAAAAGCATATGTTATTACAAAAACCAGACTAACCAATGAAACAAAAACAATATTGATAAGCTGAAGTATATAATTTTGGATATCAGTACGTGCCTTTTGTAACTTTTGCAAAAGCTGTCCCGAAGACTGATCTTCAAGATACTTATAGGGCAAATGAAATGCGTAGGCGATAGTCTTTGCAAAAATACCCATACCCATTTTCTGGGTCATCACATTAGCAAAATAGTCTTGAAAGTTTTTAGCAATACGACTAACCATCGCAACGCCTACTATACCAAGCAATCCCAATCCTACTCATCTGAAAAGAACATCCGGCGTAGCTTTCAATTCTTGTATTTTAGTTATATAATTATCAGTAAGTCGGCGGAATACTTGTGGATCAAGCAGTGAGAAAACCTGATTGATAGTACCAAGTACCAATACCAGTAGTAATATTTTTCGATAGGGTTTTAAATATGGTAAGATAAACACAATAGTGGATAATAAGATTATAAATAGTGGAGAGTTTTATGCACTTAAGACAGGATCTTCAACACATACTGGAGATGGGACGATAGGTTTTATATCAAAAGTACGGTCTTCTTCTTCGGGTCAGAAATCACAAGTCCATCTAAAAAATAGAAAGGCTTCTCGTAATTCCCTATGTTCTTTAGAATTGTATACTACTGTTATGCTTCAATCTTTGTTGATACAGGCCTGTGCTTGTTTGGAGACCAAGTACCTTGATAAGTATATCGCACTATCTCATTCCCAAAATAAATGAACTTGAGAATGATCGGGACTTTGAAACAACAACGATACATGTCCTTCACGAGCCATTTCTCTTTCTCTGATTCGACCTGACTCAATACCTCGTTGTTTTGCCGAATCGATAAGCGATCGTCTCAGATTATTTCTTAATTCTATATTGAGGGCATTGAGATGACTTATTTTTTCTATAGCTTGTGATTGTGGATAAGGGGAGCTTGCGAGTAGGTTTGCAATTTCTCAGGATATAGCATCCATATATCATTTTGGCATAACTTCGCTATTTAAACTATAAGCTTGGAGTTCGGTATACAATGTTTGTACTCTGACATTTCGGGCATCTTCTCTAGAGGATGGTTGGTGATTCATAGTCAAAGCGATAAAAGAATAAAACTAAGATTGCTCACTCCTACCTATTATCAATGCATAATAATTATATAATCAGAATTTCCCTCACTTACTTCGTCTCTCAAGCAATTGTTCACTGGAAATAGTAGCGTTACCCGGTAAATCTCCATTAGTGTTTTTGGTCAATACCTGAGAAGGGTCTCGATCCAGGAACGAATCATATACATAGAACTCATCGTTTGTTTTGTTATATCAAAGCAACAGTATATAATGTGGTCAATTCGCTTTTACAATAAGAATGATAGGATGTCACTGCTGAAGTTCATTCTGTAAGACTTCTATTTTCCCTGTGGTACTCATATCCTCTCGTGAAGGGGTTTTTATCGTCAGCCCTTGATGAGACGATATACTCTCTAAATGAAAGGGAAGAATGCCTTGCCCGAGACTCATCCAAGAAAAAGCATGAAATAATTTCTTTGGGTCTGTGGGTTCGAATCCAAAAAGTTTTTGTATGGCTACAAATACATAAGCCCCACACATATCTTTTCCCTGCATCAGATTATCTTTTTCGTCCCATGGGAACGCATATGATTCAATATTATTTTCACTTGGCTGAGGAACATAGTGGTATTTTACGTATCTTTTATGAACCACTCAAATAATAAGCAGGATGACCATAAAAAGAATAATCTGCTTCGCTAGAGTGCTCATGTACAATACTACTGGTAGAATAAAAAATCACTAAGTCATTGATATAGTAATTAATTACTTTTTATTTTCTAATGATTACTTTATCCGCATTCCATCTTACCTTTGTCCAGTTTGCTTGTTCATCTTCTGGAGATCTATATCCTATTGCCATAGATACTACTGAAGTTAAATTATGCTTATCAAGCTCCAATACTTCATCGAAACCTTTTGGATTAAATCCTTCCATGGGTCCAGCATCTACTCCAAGTAATGCACAGGTTTCAAGTGCAAATCCAAGGGCAATATAAACTTGTTTTGTCATCCATGTTGCAATAGCTTGCTCATCCATTCATGCCAATATTCCATTGAGCATTTGTTTGAATCATTCAAGTTCTTGGAGCGGAAGATTTCTAGTCTCGGCAATAGATTCTATATAAGATGCTATATAATCTGAATTTACATCAGTGCGACGACATAGTACTATAACATATGGTGCTTCAACTACCTTTTCTTGATTATATGCGTGAGGTAAAAGCTTTTGTTTTAATTCTGGATTGGATACTACCACAAATCCTCGGCCTTGAATACCAAAGCTTGAAGGCGCAAGTCTCAATGACTCCAATATAGTATTCAATGTTTGTTCATCAATTTTTTTATTTGGATCTAGCTTTTTTGCTGCATACCTCCAATCCAATGCATCTAGTATCGTTTGTGAGTTCATGGTTTAAAATGTTTAATGTAAATATTATTATTTGGGATCTACTCCTCCCCATAGATTTGAGGTACCAAGTTCTGCTCTTCAAGCATGTTTTAGCTGTAAGAATAATTGCATCTTATAGCCACCCAACATAGTAAGTAAATATCCAACCAAAAATTCAGCTCTCGTTTGCGTAGCACCAAACAAACTTATTTGAGTTGCAAGTTGATCACTGGTCAACGCTTCTATCATATCATGTATCTTTTTGTACTCTATATCAAGATAATCATCAAATTTCGTAGGATCAAAATCTTTGGACAACGAGCCCATATCGCCATAGACAGCGGCGTCCCATTCTCCTCTAACGATCAACTGCACCTGTTTTTCTATAGAAAATGCTAAATACATCATAAGTTCTTTTATAGTTCTTTGTTTATCAGTAAACTGATGAGTCAAGTGCTGCTCATGCTCTACTTTTGTTCACAAATGTTTCAAAATAGTAAACTCTTTTTGTAATGCTTTCAGTAACTGTTCTTTTGAGTACATGTATCAAATAGATAATATAATAAAAATTCATTCAGATTATCTTGATAATAAATCAGTATAAAAAATCAACTGAATATATAATATAAACTAAAATGTATTGCAACTGCACAAAAAAATAGTATAATTCTGATAATGAAATGATCTTGATCTCATTGCCCTATTTTCACTCTGCTAGAGCTTCTAGGCACGAAGCGGGTTTTGCATATTATACTCTATCTCAGTCAAGGAGAAGAGACATTTACTGGGCTACAAAAAAAGTTGGATAATCTGAATTCTGCGAGCTTGACCCAAAAACTGGATCTTTTGAAAGATGAGGGATATGTCACTAGAAAAGTTATCTGTGAAGATCCCATCAAAATAAGATACTATCTGACTCCCCTTGGCGAAGAACTTATGGGTAAACTCAAAGAACTCATTCAATGGGCAAACAACAAATCAGGAAACAGAGAAGGATGTATGTAGTGAAACACTCTAGATTTTAGACTTCATAATTAGTATTAACATTTCCTCGTATTTGTGTATATATACTTTTCATGTCTCACAATACGTATCTTGACTATATATCTCAATTATTTGCAACTCAAGAAGAATTTGAGGCATTTTCTGCCAGTATGAATCAACCATTACCAAGAACATTTAGCACCGTACAGTCACGCAATATTCCCAAAGAAACTTTAGCAAGTCTCAAGCAACAGGGATTTCAAGCAACTGTTTCAGATTATAATGCAAATAATTATAAGATTGATCCAACGGATAATGATTTTTCTCCTACCATACCTCTAGGTAAAACCATTGAGCATTTATTGGGATATTTCTATATTCAAGAAACGGCAGCCTCCCTACCAGCAACGATAGCAGACATACCAGCACAAGGAAATATATTGGATATGTGTGCCGCACCCGGTGGTAAAACAACCCAACTTGCTGATAGATGTAAAATAATCTGATTACAAGTCTTGGTTCGGGCAAACGATCCAGACAGCAAAAGACTTGTTTCACTGGGAGCAAATCTGACCAGGACTGGCATGGAAAACGTAGTCATCACCAATCGAGATGGAACGCATATCGGAAATAAAGCAGCAGAAACATTTGACGTCGTATTGCTTGATGCACCTTGTAGCGGAGAAGGCACTGGTTTTAAGTCTGACTTTGGCACCAAATTTTGGGATTTGAGAAAAGTAGAAAAGATAGCCAGAGTACAACAGCAACTCTTGATCTCAGCAGTGAAGGCTTGTAAAGTTGGTGGTCAGATTATCTATTCTACCTGTACTACCAATCCTATAGAAAACGAAATGAATATAGCATGGATTATGGAAAAGTATCCATGAGTCTTAGAATTACAAGATATCACTATAGACTGATTATCCAATGGGATAAGCTCAAACGATCTACAAAATACTCGAACTAGTTCCATAGCAAAAAAAACTAAAAGATTGTGGCCACATATACAATGAACTGGAGGCTTTTTTCTCTGTAGTTTTAAAAAAACAAATTCTTTAGCAAGTACTGATTCCAAAAGTATCTGAACCGGATCGAGCAAATTTTTACTCTGCAATCAAGAACAAATAAAAAACTGGTTATATGAAACATATGAAATTACTGTTCCAGAGCATATCGTATTTGTTGGATCTAAAAACCAAATCTATGCTAGCTATCGTCACATCATTCCTTTTCTATCCCTCTATCAGCGAGATAGGCCGGGCCTACCCGTCATCAAATGAGAAAAACCTTCTGATTGGAGAGTGACCCATGGAGCAGGATTGTTGTTCAATTTTGGTAAACAATTTCAAATTGAACTGAATGAAGAGCAAATACGTGCTCATGTATCTCAACAAGATATATCAATTCAAACTAATGCTTCAGGGTATGTTCAATTATTGTGGAAATGAAAACCTGCAGGAGTCGGGAAAATAGTAGATGGAATTATTAAAAATAAGTTCACCGGTGTCCTCTAATGTTAGCACAAAAAAAACCGATAAAATAGCATGTACTATCTTACCGGTGAAACATTTCAAACATTTCTTGTAATACTCCTAATTCGTATACAGTGAAATTTCTATAGTTCATTGATAGGATCCCAAGGCAGAGTAAGCTGGCACATTCAATATAAACTCGGGAATGATACCGTATACTCACACTGCCCCATCGGAAACATCTCTTCTTTCCATAATAGTATAACCAAGATCTCAGTCCATATACACGTCTTGGGCTACGCCTAGAATCTCTTTACTAGGCACACCTGACAATGTTGTCACTGCTAAAGCTCAGCCATACGACCTCATATTCATCATAACATCCTCAATAATCTTACTTGCTCCATCGGTCAAATCTGTTACATCAATAGTTACATATCGTCCTCTTGTCAGTCCTCCGTCTTCCACGCTAATATACCCACCATTTCCTACAGGGTTACCCTGTATGGCAACCATATGGTCTGCAGAGCTCAATAAACCGAAATCAACACCAAAGGTTTTTACTAGCATTCTCTTCGTATCTCCTCATCATCAAACATCTCATGCTTTTGTCTCTTGAGTTATCATTGTTCAGGTATTCGTTGTTGCATCGGTAATGCCTTCTGGTACATAAGTATTCGTATCTCCAGTATCAATATCTTGTGCCAAACCCTCAGGGGCAACAGATAGGAGAGCAAGTAATATACATCAGATTATTATTCATCACGTCCTCATCTTGTTTTTTATCACATTAAAGTCTTTGTTATTCCTGGATCACCGTAGTTGACATCGTTTTTTGCTCCTTACGTTTTTTACAGTGACGACGGATCAGAGCAACAATTACAATCAGCGTCACACATCCAATCACGATCAATAGCCACCATGGCATCAAAAATATCGTTCATCACAAATGATAATTACCTGAATAATCTGAAAGATCTAGCCCATCATTTGCTATATCCGGAATATACGCAATATCTACAAAAGCGTTGTAATTCATTCTATATCGAGGAATACTAGATATATCAGATCCGGTGCTCTCTTTATTGAAATGCCACCAAGCGGGCTTGGAAACAGAAAGATGAAACTCTTTGGATTCATTTGGAAGCAAATACAGATAGCCAGTTCACAACTGTATGGTCTTTCCTAAAATATCTTTCATCGTTCCTTTCCCTCCAATACGCAAAGGCACATTACCGCTGTTCTTCAATATCGTATATACGTCTACATAGTCCTCATACTCTTTAACGCCCAAAGCTCAGGCTATCAAAGATCATGAAGCATAAGATGACTCAGCATACGCAACATTATGTACGCCCTCAGGTCACAAAACATCAAGCCTACTCACAATCTTTCCTTTCACAATCATATCTATGAATCAAGCCTTACGTACAACTACATTGTACGATACGCCGCCCTTCTTAGTAACTTGACCATTGGGTACCGAATAAGTCACACAACCATAATTATATCCAATATGGGCATCAGACATTTTGATAGTTTTAATCACTTTTGTCTTTCACTTGGTTGGTATCGTTATAGTTGAGTTATTACCCTTCACATATTGACCAAATCAGTCTTTCGATGTTTCATTTTTGCATGCTCTCCTAGCGTTTTGATCTGCAGTAATTCATCCATCAATAAAATTTACTTTCAAAGGTACGTCGTAATCAGTCGTATTTGAGAACTCCAGACATATTTCTTGTTCTTTGTTTGGATCTACCTCCATCTTCAAATGACGATTGTGATCAAGCAGATTATTTTTGTTACAAAATGTTAGTTCTACATCTCATACCGTAGCAGAGATATCTGCAGCAGATACTAATGACATGCTCATTCCAACTAAACAACATGCAATTATCAGTGTGTGAATAATACTTTTCTTATGATGCCACAGATTCATTGGGTCGTAATTATAAATAAATCATACGCACCTTTTTTGATATTAGGGCGTATACAAAGATACTTCTATTGTTCCTAGATAAGCTCCAACTGGAGTATAACCAGGAATAGTCAATTTAAATGTTGGGATAATACCATACTTTCCTAGAATGCCACTGGTAACAGAAGTTCTTTCCATAATAGTATAACCAGCGGAACCACTAAAGTTTACGGCAGTTTGAGTAACTCCAACTACTTCGGGAGTAGCATTTCATGACAATACAGTTATTGCAGCGGCTCCTCAAATAGAAGTCATAGTTAATTTGCTATCTTTAATTACTTTTACACCTGTTCAGCTCGCACCTGATCAAACAATATTAGTTGCGTCAATAGTTACGTATCGAACCTTGGAAGCCAACGTATCCTTAGTCACAATATATCATTGATTTCCTACGATAGTACCCGTAGCAAGACGGTCATTGGCAGATGATGTCACCGTCCCGAAATCAATGTCAAACGTACTAACGACCAACTCTCATCATTCACTAACAATAGTTAACTTGGTATCTCCTTGATCAGTAGCATATTGTGCAGAACACAGCATAGACATACTAATAACTGATAATGCAAATAACGATGCAACAACTTTTTTTACGTTCATAGTCATGATGTAATCACTTAAATAATAAAAGAACAATTTCGTATTCAGCGTACTCTCGGTAGTTTTTGCGGGAAAAAAAACCGAAAGCGTTTAGAGTTTTTCCTAGCATCTGGCCAGATATAGGATGTTCTCCATTCACATATCGCTTATGTAAAAGCAATAAGAATAGTTTTGAGCGATTATTACCAAAGGCAACTTATACTTTGCATATATCAGCATATCAATGATTTGTATCCCTCGCAAAACGAAGTAATACTTCAGTATATATGTAATAAGCAGAACCAATAGGCAATAATAATCTCATTACTATGTATTCAATTTATACATCCACCAATACGCAGCATTCTCATCACTTTCTCATTTAATTATCTCATTCGTCACTTATGCTGTTTTTTGGAGACGAGGAACTATTGTATGGATAAACTTCAAAAAAGTCAACAATTTTGTTTATATTATTCTGATATCGTTAATACAGGTCCAAGAAGCATCTTTTCGAATATTGATAGAGAAATCATTCAGGGGAAAACTCGAGTAATATACGATACACTATATTATTCTAGGCAGTTTTTGAAAAAAATGTTCAATAAGGATCAAAAAAAAATCCCCACAATATTATCATAGCCCGCAGGGATTCTTCTTTATTCAGAGTATTTTTAATAATCATCCATTCACATACCTCCCATTCAACCCATACCACCCATTCCTCCTGGACCGGCTTGAGCTTCCTCTTTGCTTTCTTTTGGTAAGTCAGCAATGACACAATCTGTCGTCAAGAACATCGCAGCAGCAGATACCGCGTTTTCAAGCGTCACTCTAATCACTTTGGTTGGATCAATAATACCATGTACAAACAAATCTTGGAACTCACCTGTTGCGGCATTAAATCAGTAATTAAAATCATTATTTGCTTTGACCTGCTCTACCACCCGATCACCCTTATAACCAGCATTGTTAGCAATTTGCTTTACAGGGAATTGTATGGCACTAAGCACTATCTGCAAACCGATATGTTCGTCCGCGTCAGCATATTTTTCTTGTTCTAGTTGTTTAGCAATCTTAAGCAATGGCGTTCCTCATCCAGATACTACTCACTCCTCTACTGCAGCTCTAGTGGCATTTAGTGCATCTTCAATTTTGTACTTTTTATTCTTCATTTCCATCTCCGTCGCAGCTCCTACTTTTATCACTGCTACTCCTCCCACCATTCTTGCGAGTCTTTCTTGAAGTTTCTCTCTATCATAGCTTGAGCTTGTGTTTTCCATTTGAGCTTTGATGGCCTGAGCCCTAGCGTCTATATTTGCTTGATCTCATTTGCCTCATACAATTGTTGTTTTATCTTTGGACATAATCACCTTATCAGCAGCACCAAGCATACTGATATTTGCATTCTCAAGTTTAATACCAACCTCTTCACTTATGAGTGTTGCACCAGTTACAGCACAAATATCTCTCAATATTTCTTTTTTTCTATCTCCAAATCCAGGTGCCTTCACGGGAATCACATTGAGTACGCCTCTTAATTTATTTAATACCAAAGTTGTCAATGCTTCACCATCTACATCCTCTGCAATAATAATCATATCTCTTTTACCTTGTGCAGCGGCTCACTCCAAAAGCGGTAAAATATCTTTAATAATACTTATCTTTTTATCGGTTACCAGAATGTAAGGATTTTCAACTACTGATTCCATTCTCGCTGGGTCAGTCACAAAGTAAGGACTTGCGTAACCTTGGTCAAATTGCATACCTTTGACAACCACTTTGGTTAGTCCGATAGATTTTCATTCTTCTACTGTTATGACGCCATCTTTCCCGACCTCCGTAATAACTTCAGATATCAATGATCCAATCTCTTCGTCTTGTGCAGAAATAGTTGCAACATTTTTGATATCCTGATCACTATTTACTTTCGAACTATGTTCTTGTAATTTTTTATTAACCAAATCTATAGCCTTGTGCATGCCTCTGGAAAGTGCAAAAGGATTCACACCTGCGTCTATATACCTGAGTCATTCAGTAGCAATTGCATATGCCAAAGCACAAGTACTGGTGGTACCGTCTCCTACTGCATCATTGGTTTTACTAGAAGCTTCTTTGATCAATGCCGCACCAATATTTTCAAACTTATCAGATAATTCTATTTCTTTCGCAATTGTTACACCATCATTGGTAACCGTTGGAGTTCCGTACGATCTCTCCAAAATAACATTACGACCTTTTGGTCACATAGTGCTAATGACAGCCTTAGTTAGTTTACTAATACCCGCATAAATCTTTTTTCTGGCATCATCGCCATATTTTATTTGTTTTGCCATTGTTAAAATAATTTAGAATTTAAAAATATTTTAAATAATCAGATGTTATTGCATTTTAGAGCAATATTTGTATACATTTCCTCATCTATGGATCCGTAGCTCAGTTGGTTAGAGCAGTCGGCTCATAACCGATTGGTCACAGGTTCAAGTCCTGTCGGGTCCAAGTTA
>CAZLWR010000015.1:0-23712 GCA_964563595.1 uncultured Candidatus Peribacteria bacterium
TACTTACTATCAAAACTAAGTCTAAAGAAAAGATTATTGATGCATAAAACATTACTTCTCCAATAGTAATATTGAAATAATACACACACTAAACAGCTGAAATAGGCTGTTTTTTGTTTTTCTTTAAAAAAAGTAATCGAAATATTTGCAATTTGTGTTTTGCTTCATTATACTTGTGATATATTTATTTAGTTTATATTATTCTCGAACTAATGAAGTTGTTGAAAAAAATCGCTACACAATTTGTATTAAGCACAATCTTTGTACTAGGTATATTTGGCTTTGCTTTCGCTCAACAAGGAGGAGGAGGTCAAGGAGGTAGTTTTACCCCACCAACAGATGGTACTGATACCTTTACAAAACATGGTGACTCTGCTGGAGGTATTGGTGTTGCCAAGTCTGGTGATGTTAATGCTGGTGAAAGTGGCGGCTTGCTTGATGCCGTTAAAAAAGCTATCAACTGGGTACTTGGTTTGTTAGCATTGATCGCTCTTGTTATCTGTCTATGGGCAGGTTGGAAGATGCTTACTGCTGCTGGTGATGCTAAGGCATACGGTGATGGATTCACTATGCTTAGACAAGCAGGTGTAGGTCTAGTAATGATCGGTATCTCTTGGTTACTCGTAAGTTTCATATTCTGGGTAATCAACGTACTCACAAACACCCAATAGCACAAATTATGTAATAAATACATAGAACACCTCGACTCGAGGTGTTTTTGTTTATTGAAATCATGCATATATTGGTTATAAACTGAATAATGATATGAATGTAAGTACGTTTTTTTGTTTTATGCCTTTCGCTTTATGATCTCCAAAGCCCTTATTTTTGATTGTATGTATGACTCCTATAAAGGAGTAGTTGCATATGTGAAAATGGTAGAATGAGCATTTGTGGTAGGTCAAGTAGTAAGTTTGATTCATTCTGAAAAAAAAATCACCATTACAGAAGTAGGTTATTTTGACCCCAATTATCATACCTGCAAATCAATTAACAAAGGAGAGATTTGATATATCGTAACTTGAGCTAAATCAGTCAGAGATGTAAAAATAGGAGATACGATCATTGATGGAGTGTCATACAATAATCAATTTGAGCAATTACTGCCCTACGCTATACCCGGTTTTCGTCGTATTAAACCCTATGTATTCGCTGGAGTTTACCCAGTTGCAAACAATGAGTTTGAAAAGCTCAGAGATAGCTTCGAGAAACTCAGTATCAATGATAGTGCAATCGAATACGAATACGAAAACAACAAAGCAATGGGCTTTGGTTTTCGCTGCGGATTTTTGGGTATGTTGCACATGGATATTGTTAAAGAAAGATTAGAGAGAGAATATGGGGCTCAGACTATTTTTACTATTCCCAATGTAGTATACATCGTCCGTATGAAAAATTATAAACACGAAGCGGTCAAAACAGGAACTAATATTGATGATCTCATACTCTCTGGTCTATGGAAGCACGTTGTTATACATGAAACCAAATCTAAAGAAATCCCAGATGATCTAGATAGCATTCAGATTAGAGAAAGTTATGCGAATATACTGAGAGAGCGGCTTATCGTCAGATCTGGATGAGATATGCCCGGGAATGGAGAAATTTCAGATATATTAGAGCCCATCGCGGAAGTTGAAGTCGTATGACCTTCAGATTATTATGGTAATATTGCACAACTATGTAACGAAGCAAGAGGAACCCTCAAAGGTACGGAGTTTCTCAATGATAATAGAGTAATCCGAAAATACGAAATACCATTGGGAGAGATTATCATTGATTTTTATGACCAGCTCAAGTCCTTGACCAAAGGCTATGCTACCATGAATTATGACTTCAAGTATTATGCCCCAGGAGATCTAGCAAAGTTAGACATATTGATCAATGGAGAAATTGTGGAGGCATTTTCTATGGTGGTGTACGAACCTTATGGCTATGATAAAGGTGCTAAAGTCATTGAAAAACTCAAAGAACTCATACCCAGACATTTGTTTAATATACCCCTTCAAGCAGCATTTGGGGCTAAAGTGATTGCCAGAGAAACTATTCCTGCAATTAGGAAA
This sequence comes from uncultured Candidatus Peribacteria bacterium, assembly GCA_964563595.1. Lineage (GTDB taxonomy): Bacteria > Patescibacteriota > Gracilibacteria > Absconditabacterales > Absconditicoccaceae > CALMFT01. Next base: position 2,061 of record CAZLWR010000015.1, read on the forward strand.
GACGTCTTAGCAAAATGTTATGGATGAGATATAAGCAGAAAAAGAAAGCTTTTAGAAAAACAAAAAGAAGGAAAAAAGAAAATGAAAGAAATCGGCAGGGTCAGTATACCCAACGATATTTTTATCAATATGATGAAAAGATAAGTCACTAAACTATCAGCAATTTGTTTCCATGTAAAATTGACTCTCAGCAGTATTGTGAGTATAATATATGAGCTTCATTTTAGCTCATTCTTTGATACAGTAAATGTCTAAGGAAAGCGGACCCTCACATACAAACTTTTGGTTAACCATGACCATATTGATGTTCCTTCTTATGCAAAACAAAGAGAAGATTAGGGAGGTATTTGGTTACGATGAAGTGCATACTGAATTCAAACAACCCCTAGCAGACGTTCTTGATTCATGAAGAGATTGACATTCCTGAAGAGAAAGGGTTATTATTAACACTAGAGGCAAAACATCTACCTTGGAACATGAAGCACAACCACAAAAAGCAGATATCGACCCACCGCTTAGTGAAGAGCTAAAACTTTACAATAGTTCATACGCAATAGGAGTTGCCGCGGCATCTATGAAAAGCAATGCAAGTGCACAAGCATATATTTTTGATAAAAGCCCAATTGATAATCGATGATGACAGGGCTGAATAGAAATCATTAAAGACTTCTATCGGTTTATGTATTTATATAAAACACAGTGACTAAGCGAACAAACAACAGATGCACTCGAAAACTTACATCAAAGGTATGACGGTATACCCTGATTAAAAACACGCATTAGTTTCTTAGGAATAGCAAAAGGAATATTTGATAGCACCTTAGCTGCCGATGCAGAAACAGAATTATGGAACAATGGATTTCCTTGAGCTGGAGATTTGCAAAACATTAAATAATAATGGTGGTATAATTTATATTATATTGACCAATGCCCCTCATTAAGAAAAATGATACAAAGTCAGTAGCATATTTACTCAGCAATAAAGAAAAACAGATATTGAGAGAAAGTAAAAGATCTGGAGCAAGCAAGACTCAGCTTCTTCAAACCGTTAATACTATGTTTGGTAACAATGAAACAAAAAGAAAAGCCGCTATCCGTTTTACAGAGTGACTTTTTCAAACCCTAGCTGTGTCCGTAAGCAACGAACTACCTTCTCAAACACAATAAAATTACTCACCCGCCAGGTACCAATGATCCCCATCCCATCTATGCGATACTACCAAGTCGTATTTTTCATTGAGTACAAAATTTTCTATCTTATCGCCTTGATTCCATTGAACCACTTCAACTACTTTATTCCCAATCTGCACATAAAGCTTCAAATGAGATTTTCCTTTTTTACCAATAGTTTGTTTGTGTCTAACGACTGCATCTTGCAATAACAAGACCGGTTCACGGTTTCCTTCACCAAAGGGCTGCAAGGTGTCAATAATCAAGAAATTTTCTGATTCCATATCTTGTTCTTCCAAGATAGTGTCCACGTTTGTTTTTTTATGCAACATATCATCAGTAATAAGCTGATTACAATAGCTGGTCATATCAGCAACAAGAGCATCAAGATTTTCTATCTTCACTGTCAATCCCCCGGCCTGTTTATGCCCACCAAATCTTTCCAAATGCGGTGCTACATGATACAACATGTCAATAACACTAAAATATGCCGGACCACGTAAACTCGCTACGCCAATCCCCTTTTCAGTGTCTATTTTTAATATCATACTAGGTTTGTGAAATTGTTCTGTCAATCTTCCCGCTACAATTCCCACGATTCCCTCATGGTAATCCTCCTTACATGAGATCAATATATTGTTTTCCAAATTAACTTCCTCAATGGCCTGTTTGATCATACCGTCCTGGACTCCCTTTCTTTCTGTATTGAGTCAGCCAAGTTTCTCCAAATAACCCTGCTGTTTTTCTCAAGTAAATAACAATGCATAAAACGCCTCATAAGCAGATAACATTCTTCCTGCCGCATTCAATCTCGGTCCAATCATAAACCCTATATCCGTACTATTAATATCTTTTTTGTGAAGATTGAAAAACTCCAATAATCCTTTGAGTGACTTAGGAACGTAAGGATGATCTGAATTAATAAGTTCAAGTCCTTTTTTGACGAACAATCTGTTTTCTTCCAGTAAGGGCACACAGTCTGCTACGGTTCCAATGGCCACGATAGGCAGATACCTATACAAGACATGTTTTTTCAGATTATCATCAAATCACAATTTATCGGCCAAAGCCATGATCGTTTTGAAGGCCACTCAAGCACCGCACAATCAGGTAAAAGGATATTCAGGAGAAATTTGTGGATTGACGACAGCAAATGCAGATGGAATGATAATCTGACCATCAGTATTCAACGGCTGGTGGTGATCCGTAATCACCATATCTATTCCAATCTGTTGAGCATATAAGGCCTCCTGCACAGAGGTAATACCATTGTCGACCGTAATAACCAGTTGCACGCCTTTCGCCTTCATTTGATCCAGGTGGTAAGACTTGATACCGTACCCATCCTCGAGTCTATGAGGAAGCTGTACACTGATATCACTATATCTGACAAAAGTACGAAAAAAATCATAGAGTACATAACTACTCGTCACCCCATCCGCATCATAATCTCCAAATATCATAATCTTTTGATTTGCTCTGATGGCATGCAATATTCTTGCTACAGCCTTATCCATGTCATTGAGATATCGCGGACTATATCGGGCATTTTTAAAATTGGGCTGCAGGAAATTTGCTTGAGATTCACTCGTATCCAAACCCCTGACCTTCAATAGTCTGGTTATAATATCTTCTGATGAGTTTTGATAACGTATATTGATCATTCAAAAAACCTTCAATAATCTGAAGGTCGATTGTAGTTATATTAGTGTCTCAATCCATAGCAAAATAAAATATACAACTATACTAAACGATACTATACAGCTAGACCTACACGAGCAAAACCCTCAATACCAGGACGTATTCAGCCAGTATTATCTGGGTGGATTCCAGCAGACGCAAGCCGACCATTTACAGCAAAAGGCAATCGGCAATAGAGTTTTGTATCGTCAAAAATTTCACCATTGCCGCCGATGGGTTGACAGCCTGTTAATTTTGGATTATTGAGTTTTTTGTTGATGAACATCGCATTCTCTGTTGACCACCCTTGACAAAGTTCTGCCGACTGGGACACATTAATCCCAAACATAGTCGCAAGATAACCGTATAAAGCTTCGTCGTCTCGTGACCTGAAGTTGGGAATTTCTATATTTTTCTCTGCACACAGATTCCTATAGGCTTGGCCTGTCATGAAAGTGTACAACTTTCCATCGATGTATCTATTGTAAGGAATATCTGACGGTATCTGTCATGCTGTTCGCACTGGCAAGGTAGAATCCTCATAAAGTCCTGAAGTTTGTAGAACTTCAGAAAGTGCTGGCGTAGTTGCATTGGATGCAGCCGTGATGCCCGTTTTACTTGATTCTTCTCGGGGTGCAAGTAATGCCATTGCAGAGCAATAAAAGTTATAAATAGTTTTGATAAAATATATGCATAGGTTACTATAAGCCAATATATTATCTTCCTAATCCTGCAAAAAATACGCTCAAATCATAATCCCCTTTTAACAAAGCCACCAATTGATCATATTGCTCAGTAGTCTTAAGTTGAATAGGATTCAGTTGCCATTTGTTTTTGTATTGGCTGACGTATCTTCGGTTTAAATCCGTTTCTTGGTTAGCTAGTACGCCATTGAAAGCACTAAATAAGGTAGGCCGCAGATAATGGTTGCCATTTGTAGCTTGTGTGATGTACTCTTGGAAAAATACGCCTGCCAGACTAACGCCATCTTTGTCAGTTTTTACAAGCTTATCGTAGTTTCCTTTGTTGACAACCCGGCCCCACAGCTTGACCGGATATACATTAGAACTGATAGGAAAATTATAAATCGTATAATCTGATTTTCCTAAGTATTGATTCATGATTTCTACATCACTGAGGTAGCCAAACGAAAAATTAGTCAGCTTATAATACATAAAACATAATTTTGGATAGGTTGTACATTTCTCATTTCTCTCTTCGAGTTTTTCAAGCATTCTTTTGTATTTAGCAAAGTCTCGGATCTTAAGCTCAAGATTATCACTGCTATATTGTTTGATCAAATCAATCAGTTCACTTCTATTAGTGGTCTGGTATAAGACACTAGTCAGAATATCAGTATATCCTTCATAAATTTCCTTCTTTCCTTTTAGTAAACTAATATCCAAAGAGGAGATGCCAAACAAAATAGGAATTTGAAATTGTATTTTCTTGATATCAATGTCACTCACACTGTTGTTCACAATATCATCTCGCCCTACCGATTGCGGATTATCAGTTAAAGGTGTTTTTGCATAGGTGACCAGCGGATCTACCCCAAAAGGCACGAATGTGTAATCCAGGTTTTTGAGATAGTCAGTAAATATATAATGAAACAAAGAAGAAATATCCTGACTAAAGCCGAAACTCCCTGCATGGGGAGCAAGCTCATCGAGTTGTGTATTATCAGCAAGTACAATATCCACGCCGGTAGCACCGCCACTAAACGCAGCTATAACAAAATCATGATAGTTTTGATTCCAGGGATTGGTAATAATCTGCAGCCTTATCGATTGCTGGGCAAGTTTGTTGATAATAGGTCTTCGACCTGGTTCATTGTACAACCATATAGGCATAGCAACTTTGAGCACCTTCGTTGTCGTTTTCGTAGGAAGGACAAAACCAGTCTGAGTCCCACCAGTAGTCGCTTTGTTGATAGTACCAGATCCCGCAGGCAGAATAATCTGATTATCGGTGTTTTGTATGTCTTGCGGTTCCTGGTTGTCTCCAGCGATATCTGCAGGTCCAAGCAACTGAAATAACGAAAAAATCCATAACACGATACCGATTATGGGTATGGCCAGAACAAGCGTTAGTCTGAGCTTGGGATTCATATCTTGAGTATACTCCAGGAACACTCAAAAGTCAAAAAACCGTGCTTTTTAAACCACAAATCGATAGGGAAGATCGGGTTTAGGAAACTCTTTTACATAAAAAGTATGGAAATAAGCTGAAGCAACTGGCAAAGCAATCTGTAGATATACTGAGCTTAAACCTAAAGGCTCAAGGCTCAAGGCTGATAAGCTTAAGAAATCGCTGACAATAACCACTGCATTTCCTACTTGAACTTCTTGTTCAGCATATGGTATGATAGTATTCAAAGCTGATTCATAGGATCTAGCATCATAATAAGAAGTCTGCTGTTCCCAATTATCATTGATCCTTTCATTAGCTGCATTTCTCAACTCCACTGATATACCCTCTTCAGCAAAATGATCTATAATCTGATGTAGGGAGGCAAGATTTGTCTTGAGCCATTATTTTAGATTCTGATTGATATCAAGATAGATCAATAATTGAGTAGGAACGGGTTCACGACTAAGCTGTATCAACTTTCAGGTTTTCGCATAGAGTTTTGGATCTGCCTGTCTTGGATCTTGCGTGCTTCTCATAGAAGCAAAATCATATTCTGGGTTATACACAAAACCCTCTTGCGTCTCATCTACAATACGCTGTATAGTTTCAATTATATCCTCTACTGACTTACTAGTCATGTGAAAGCTCACAGGGGCTGGTTAAAAAAATCTACACGAAACTCTGAACAAACTTGAGGTCCCCATTGGTGAGCAATCTGATATCCTTGATTCCATATTTTATGGCTACCATTCTCGTTAAACCAAAACCAAATGCATAACCACTATAGATGTCAGTATCAACTCAAGCTCATTTCAGGACATTGGGATGGATCATACCACAACCCAATACTTCTAACCATCCTCTTTTCTTACTTAATTCAAACAATTTAGGATCATTTCTACAGTCTATATCCACTTCATAACTTGGCTCAGTAAAAGGAAAGTAACCAGGTCTCAGTCTAATATCCAAATCGGCTTCAAAGATCTCTGACAACAGTGCTTTTAAATCATGTTTAAAATGTGGCAAAGTCAGTCACTTTCTAATACATACTCCTTCTACCTGCCAAAAAGCAACATCATGAGTAGCATCCATATTTTCTGCTCTATAGACTCTTCCGGGCACCACAAATCTGCATTCCGGACCATACTGACTAATGAGCTTTTGTTGCATATTACTGGTGTGCGTTCTCAACAAAAGTGGCTCTCCACCCGCATCCAATTGTTTCAAATACAAGGTATCATGAATCTCTGTGGCTGGATGTGTTGCAGGAATATTCACTGAGTAGAAATTCTCATGTTTAGTGGCGATTTCATGCCCATCATGGATTTGGAAACCATATTTGGTAAAAATATGATACATCCTCGCTAATTCCTTTTGGATGAGATTATGATGACCCACCTCTAGAGGCAAAGTCACACTGTAATCCACTACATCTTGAGCTAGTTCTTTATCAATAGCTTCGCTTTTGAAGTTTTTAATCTTTGTCTCTAGATGTTCTTCTACAAATAATTTATAATCTGAAATGATCGGACCGATAGTCTTTTTGCCATCAATATCTAAACTTGCTAATTCTTTGAATCGAGCAGCCACGATGCCGCTTTTGCCTAGTTGCTCTCCCTTGAGTGCCTCAACTTCCTCAAAGCTTAAACAAGCATCAAGCTTGCCTAGAAAATTCTGTTTGGTTTGATCTATAAGGGCTTGATCTATCATTGAATCAGGTTATGAATAATATTCTCTAACAGTAGAAAAATAGCGGATAATATCAATATAAACAATTCTTCCTTATATATCCACTCACAAGATAAGGGCAATTGAGGATTTATCATACAAAAAGTAATGATTCGGAGTATTCAGTATATTCTGTATTTCCATAGGACTTGCATGGACACAAACATCTTGCAGCTCCCAGGAGAGAAACCTTGAGTATTTACTTATCTTCAGGAGGTTCTCGAAACAGGCAAGCAAATGCAATGGGAAAGAAAGAATTAAACAATCCAATGGCTCATTGGATTTCACATATACTTTCTTAAGAAGGATCCCATTCTCTATTCACATCCCTGGCATCATAGTTTATATAAATTTTGTTCGCAAGAAAAAACCCACATCATTGTGGGCTTTTTGTTATTCTAATTCATTCATATAATGTTCCGACTTTACCTTATTCATAATATCTTGTACCACTCACACAATGATGATAATACCCGATCAGGTTACAATCACCGGTATGGTTCCAAATCACTGGAACAAGTTTTGTAACAGTGGTATTCTATTAAGCAAGTAACTATAACAAGCTAATAAGCCAAGACCTATACCTCACCACAAACATAGATGGGAGATGATCTTCGTAATATAATTCACCGTCTCTTTACCAGGCCTAATAGATGGAATGTAACCACCTCTTTTTTGAATGTTATCTGCTATCTTTTCAGGATTAAATTGCACCAATGCATAAAAGAATGTAAAGAATACTACCAAAAGGAAGTATAATCAGATAGTAAGCCAAGTAGGATTAGTACTATAAATATTAAAGTTTGCCTCTATCCAATCAGATGCGTTCTTGAGACCTTGTGTAGAGCCGCCAAATTTAGAGAGTAACTGAGTAATCAGATAAGGAAACGACACAAAAGCAATCGCAAAAATAATTGGAACCATTCCTACTGGATTGAGTGGGAAAGGAAGAATACTGGTTTGTTGTACTTTACCTTGTCTAGCATAAATAACTGGTATTTCTTTCATGGTTTTCACCAAGAAAATACAGAGCAAGACCAACAATAAGACGAAAACCAAAATAAAGATCCCGATAGACAAAGGACTACTCGCGGATGCAACAGAACTATATAAACTGGAGCTAATTCCTGCAACGATACTAGCAAAGATGATCATACTCGTACCATTTCCAATACCATGCTCCGTAATCAAATCACCAATCCAAACCAGCAATAATGAACCAAAAGCCATAATCAAAGCAACCAACAAGACAGTTCCTCACGTAAGATCAATAGCATTACCACCTAGATAGTAATTCACAAAGTAACTAACACCGATTCCCTGCAAGAATGCCAAGGGGAAAGTCAACCATCTAGTGATTTGACCTATTCTCTTGGTGCCTGATTCACCCTCTTCCTGCAACTGTTCAAGGCTCGGTATAACGCCGGTCAATAATTGTATGATAATACTTGCATTGATGTAAGGAGCGAGTCCCACAGCAAGCAACGAAAACTGGTCGAGAGTGCCACCTAGCAATAAGGCAAAATATGATAAACTACTATTTTCAAGATTGGTAAAATTTACTAATACATCAATATCAGCAAAAGGCACTGGTATAAAAACAAGCACTCTATAGAGAGCCAAAAAAAACAAGGTATACAGAACCTTCTTTTTAAAGGCAGGATTTGCGAATAATTTCTTAATAGTCTCCATGGCCAATGTAATGAAATAATAATCACTGTATTATGCAGAAGTATTTTTTTGCTTATCGATTCAATACTTATCAAATAACTTACCGGTAACCCACAATCACAATAATGTCCCCACGATGCCCGTTAGGGTTGGTAGACTACTAGAAACGGAAAGAATATTTCAAATAGCAATTCCTATAGTTCACCCACAAAATCATCCAGCAATCTGAGACAGTCATTTTCAAAGAACTATTTCTCTTTCTCTATTCATTATCATGTATAGTATTATGAATTACTTTACCTTTTCAACAGACTTACTGAAATATTCAATACCTTCGAATTCTAATTTTAAATCACATTCTCCACCTCCTAATATTTTTACAGCAATTTCAGCGTTATTGATGAGGCCCTTTTCAAATAATGACGCTTTACTTACCACATCACCATTTTTGTAACCAGCCTTCACTAAGTTACCAAGATTAACTATCTGAATCTGCTCGATAAGTTTATAGTATCTTTTGAAACCTTTGAGCTTGGGCAATCTCATATACAATGGAGTTTGTCCACCGGCAAAATACGCAGGTATACTAGTACCACTTCTTGCTTTCTGTCATTTCAATCACTTTCCAGAGTAATTTCCTTTACCAGAACCATTACCTCTTCCGAGTCTTTTCATTTTATCTTTCAAGCCTGAAGATTTTTTCAATGTATGGAGATCCATGATAATACTACTAATAACTATAAATATTCTGATGAATTATTTTTATGCGGTTTCTTCTGAAACTTCTTCGCCAGTTTCGATGGCCTTAATTTTTTCTCTAAATCTGAGAGAGAAATTTTTGAACTTACTAATCATATCAATAGCAAGTAAAGCATTGTTTAAGATATTATTAGTTCCAACAATCTTACTCAACATATTGGTATAACCTGCAAGTTCTAACACTGATCTTACTGATGAACCAGCTTTGAGACCCGTACCTGGTTTAGCGGGAACAAGTTTGATTTGAGCGGCTTTAAATTTCTTAGCTATAGGATATGGGACAGTACCATCTGCAGTAATAGTTACTTCAGTGATATTTTTGTAAGCATCATGAGTGGCCTTTGCTACAGCAGATTGTACATCATTTGCCTTAGCGATACCCAATCCCACCTTACCATTCTTATTACCAATCAACATAGTAGCACGGAAACTAAGCTGTCTACCTCCAGTAGTAACTCTCGTTACTCTTCTGACCTCAAGCATTTTCTCTTCATACTCTTTTTTACCTTCAGTTTGTCTTCTTGGTCTTCTTTCTCTGCTGTCTCTTCCTCCTTTTTTATGTTTAGAAAATCTCTTTTCTTGTCTGTTATCAACAACAGAAACATCCGAATCAGTAACTTCAGCCACCTCTTCGATTGGAGCTTGTTCGCTAGAATCTTGTTCAACAACCGGAGTTGCCTCGTCCTCTTCTAATATCTCTCGTTTAAACATGAATTAAGTAGTAATAATTTTAAAATAATCAGATTATATATGTTTATTCTTCATTACTATCATTATAAATCGTATCACAAACTCATCACACACAATGGACTGTATAGTCTTCGTGTTTCACGGTCTGCCCATTGACTTGAGTATGCTGTTTAACATGTTTAGTTGTCTCGGTCTGCATACCAGCTCTCAGTTGCATGAGTTCATTGAGTAATTTTCATACTGTCTCGTAGTCCTCTTTATTTCTTGCTTCTTCAATTTTGCTTAATAGTTCTGCATCTTTTCTCGCTATTTCTTCTTTACTTAAGTTATATAATCAAGTTGTAACTTCACTTGTAGATGAGCGGCTCGAAGAACTTTCAATACGCGGTCACTTAATATGGCATTCGCATCCTCCTAAAAGTAAGATAAGTGCCAATAAAACCGGTTGCAAAGGAGCAATATTCCTTAGGTTGTTAGGTGATGTTTTGAGAGAGTTCATAGTATAAGAATGTAATACATAAAACTTACACAGTAATGCCTCACTCTCTGAGTCCTTCACAAAGGTTCTTGACTCTACCAGTGTATCTAAAACCATTTCTATCAAAAACAACACTTGTTATCTTTTTTGACTTGAGGGCTTCAGCAGCTTTTTTACCCAACTCTAATGCCTTATCTGACTTTGTTCCCTTCAAACCTTTATCCATCATTTGGATAATAACATTACCACCGGTGTTAATGACAGTAATTTCATTGTGAAGATTTGATTTTCAAGCAATAGCCCTATACTCCCAAGTATGAGTTTTGATAGTAGAGTTTGTTCTAAACTTCCTTCTCTCATAGGAGCGAGTAGTCGTAATATTATGATGTGTTTGCTTGTTCATTAGAGTATCATACTATATTTTAAATTTTTAACATGGGGACTTTCTTACTTAGATGCCGCTTTACCTGGTTTGAGTTTAATAACTTCATCAACAAATCTAATTCCAGCTCACTTGTAAGGTTCAGGTGGCTTGATAGCTCTTACTCTAGCACATGTTTCTCCTAAAACTTCTTTATCTATACACTCGAAGATGATAATATCGTTATTCTTAGTATCTTTTTCAAACTTTAACGTAACTTCTGGAGATACTTTATGTTGTACTTTGTGTGACAAACCAAGCGTTAACTCAATACCATGACTTCCTTGAGCTTTAGCGGTATAACCAACTCCAAACACAAGCATCTTTTTTGTGTATCCTGTATGTACTCCGGTAACCATATTAGCAATAAGTGCTCTCATGAGTCATCGGAACTTTCTCATTTCATAACCTTCAGCTGAAGTCTGTATAGAATTACCTTCTACAACCACTTTCACGCCAGGATATACAGATCTTGTTAAGGTACCTTTTGGCCCTTTAACAGTAATGATATCACCATTCATTGATACTTCTACACCAGCTGGTAGATCAATTGGTTTTTTTCCTACTTTAGACATAATACAAATAATCAGATTATATAAATTTAGAGCCTTATCAGCATATCAGCTTATTGGCTAATACAAATTAATATGTTTTAACAAATGGCTTTCAGGTTTTTGGATTTAAGGATCTTCTAATATTCTTGGATTTCTTGCGAGTAGACTCTCGAAATGAAGGACCTACTTGGCATAATAAAGCCTGGGAGAGATCGGATGGTGTATTCTCTCATACATTCAGTTTATCTCTTATTATCATACTAGCTGATGGTATTTTTTCGGTAGACATAGTCATTGCTCAAATAAAACTAGTATATCTCTGCTATTAATTCCCCTCCTAACTTCTTAGCTTTTGCTTCATGTGCAAACATCAAACCCTTATCAGTAGATATAAGACCAATACCTTTACCGCCTGCTACTCATTTTATTTCCTCATATCCAACATAATGTCTTCTAGAAGGCTTAGAAAAGAGTTTTATCATAGGCACCACTTCATTCATCACGCTAGAATCCAACAAATCAACTTCGATCGATTTCTTATTGCCATCTGTAACAACTGCAAAGTTGCTAATAAATCTTGCTTTCTTCAAAAGTTCTAATACCTTTACTTTGAAGTTTGAAGCAGTGATTCATACTAAGTGGCGTTTTCTAGCCATATATGCATTCTTGATCTGGATAAGCAAATCAATAATAGGGGCATTGGTGTAACTCATTTTATAATGATGTATAAAGGTTTAAAAGTGTAACGGTTCAGCTAGGAATTGTTTGTAACGCATTCACAGCCAAACTTTTTGACAATATATTATCGTCCTGCTTTTCTTACTCACAAGATTTGCCCTTGTCTCGCATAGACTCTGAAACAAACTCTACAAATACCAAAATCTCTCATGAAAGATCTCGTTCTACCACATAGTTTACATCTATTGTAGTGCTTACAAATATTTCTCATTTTCGATCAAGCCGCAAGAGCGTTTACTCTTCTTGTTTCTAATCTTTCTTGTTTCGCTATAAGTGACTTTCTAGCCATGACAATTACACATAATTAAATAAGATATTCTGTTGTGGTTATGATTTGAAGATAATTCCAAGGGACTTTATAAAAGCCAGTGAATCTGCTTTGTCGTTAGAAGTGGGGATGATAGATATCTGTAGACCAGCAGGCAATGTCAAACTATCTACATTGATCTCTGGGAACACACTGAAATCCTTAAATCCTACGCTAATATTACCTCCTTTATCAAAGGATTTCTCATTCCATCCTACAAAGTCTCTCGTTCTTGGAAGCACCAAATGAACCAATTTCTCTATAAAGTCATATGCTCTTTCTTTTCTGAGAGTTACTTTAAGCATTACAGGCATACCTTCTCTCAACTTAAAGTTACTTACTGACTTTTTTGCAGCAATAAGTTGTGGTTTTTGTCCCGTAATAGTTTTCAGATTATTTTCTATTTCCGCAAAATCCTTGATGCCTTTTCTTGTAGCTAAACTACCAATACCACAGCATACCATCACTTTATCAAGTTTTGGCACTTCGTGAATATTTTTTTTGCCTAGCTCCTTTTGGAGTTTCTTGACAATATTCTTCTTAAATTCAGTATACAGACTCATTTGAATCGAAATGCAATCAAATAAAAATTATTTTAATACAGCTTTAGTTGCTTTTACTACTCTGTATTTTTTATTGTCTTGTGTTGTTATTCCTATTTTTGAAGTTTTTTCTCCATCCCAGTACGCTACATTGCTGTAATCAATACTATGATGAACATCTATCATTCACTGGCCTTTCTTGGCTCTTTTTTTGATATTAAGTCCCTCCAAGTAAACTCCTTTTTCAGTTATTCTCAATACCTTAGCAGTCTTGCCTTTATATTGACCGGTAGTAACCATTACTACATCTCATGTTCTTATCTTTTGCATTGCAAATAGGTTTATAATAATAGATGACCTGATACTATAATTTTTTATGTCTTATTATCAATTTTTAATTTTACATTTTTCATTTTTTATATAACTTCTTGGGCCATACTGGCTATATTTTTATATCCGAACTTTTCTCTCAATTCTTTCGCTACTGGTCAGAATATTCTCTTACCCAAAGGCTCATTCTTTTTATCCACCAGGATAACTGCATTATCAGCAAATGATATGTAACTACCGTCAGCTCTCCTAATCTTGTTGACTGTCCTTACTACCATAGCTCTTCCTACACCTGCTTTCTTGAATGTTGATGAACTGGCTACTCTTTTGTAAGCAACTACAACCACATCTCCAATACCAGCGGATTTACTGTTTCCTTTGATAATACCAATAACCAGAGCCTCTTGCACTCCCGTGTTGTCAGTTACGTGTACCATACTTTCGTGTTGTATCATTGTATTTATGAATTATAATCTGAATAGGTATTAATTCGTGCTCAATCAAAGAATAGTCTTTCACTTTTTGCCTTAAGCCTTCAGCTTTTCAGCTTTTTCGCTTTTTACTACCCGTCTTTTGAGCTTACTAATAGGGCTGCATTGCAAAAATGTTACTGTTTGTCCTTCCTGGTATTGATTAGCTTCATCGTGGACATAGTATTTTTTCCTTACGGTGAATCTTTTCTTGTATACAGGATGCATAGTAACCCTCTTTACTTCTACTACAAGAGTCTTGTCTGCCTTAGCGGACACTACAACTCCAGTGAGTTCCTTTATATTTTTACCCTCTTTCGTAATCATGATAGTGAATGAATAATGAATAATGAATGTTATTGGTATAATAATGAATTATTTGTTCTTAGTTGACGATAATCTGAATTGTATTTGAGCTATATTAACTCTCATCTTCTTGAATATAGAGGTATCCTTTGTAGTAGCTGGAGAGATAGATTTCTTCAACTGCAACTCCCCCAATTGATGTTGCAACTCAGTAAGCTTTTTCTTGAGCCCATGAGTATCTAATATACAAATTTCAGAGTATTTCATATTCCAATGATGAATAATGTAAAATTATTATAGTAAGCTTTTGATATTTTTATTAGTTTATTTCGTTTTTTTCTACTAATCTTGTTTGTACTGATAATTTGTATCCTGCTTGTTTGAATACTTCTTGAGCAGTTACCTTATCAACTCCAGTGATTTCAAACAATACTCTTCCTCTTTTGATCTTCACTGAGTAATGATCTACATCTCCTTTACCTTTACCCATCTTTACCTCAAGCGGTTTCTTTGTAATCGGCTGAGCTGGGAATACTCTTATCCATAACTTACCTACTTTTCTTACATACCTAATGATAACCTTTCTGGCTGCCTCCAGTTGTCTATTGCTTACAAAACCATTAGACATTGCTTTTAGTCCATATTCACCAAAAGCTACTTCAGTACCGCTCGTTGCTATACCTCCTGTTAATCCTTTGAAGCTTTTTCTTCGCTTCCGTCTTTTGGGCATCAATAATGACATAATATTCTTTCGTTAAGTAACAAATAGGTAATTATAATAATAATTTATTTTCCTCGATCATCTTCAAATAAGTTCTCAAACATTGCATTGCGACTTATTCTAAACAAACTATTTCCATCTCTATCTAAGCACACAAAGAGTTCATTATTTATTAATTGTATTCTATGATCGCTTGGCTGTGCATACCCCATAAATATCTCTTGTCTAATCGCGTGTCCTCAGGGTCAAAAAACTCCATTATGTTCTACTAGTATTCCTGCTAACTCAAGATGAGATTTTGTTCTTATGAAAAGTTCTGATTTTCCGGTTTCTTTAACTTTTCTTAGCATCTCTTCATAATTTATAGCGTTGGCCATGAATCAATCTTTTAAGTGATAAAACAGCCTATCCTAATTGAATCAATCCTTTCTCTTTCTTGAATAATTCTCCTCTACAAATTCGTACTTTCACGCCTAATACTCAGTATTTCGTCCTAGCAATATCATAATGATAATCAATATCAGCTCTCAGTGTTTGCAATGGTACTACACCTTGTGCATATTTTTCTGTTCTTGCAATATCTACACCATTCAATCTACCAGCGATTTGTATCTTGATTCCTTGAGCACCTTTTTCCATCACTCTTTCTAGTATCTGTTTACATACTCTTTTGAAAGGTAGTCTACTTTCAATCTGACTAATAATAAACTCAGCCATAATTTTTGCAGATAGCTCTGGAGTTCTTACTTCTTTGAGCGTTATCTTAAATTGCTTACCGAATTGACGTTTGATCTGATCTTCAAGTTTCAGAATATTTTTACTATCTTTACCGAGAATAAAAGCGGGTTTACTAGTAAAGATCAACAATTCTCCTTCTGTAAGAGTCTTTCTGATTACTACTTTAGCGATACCACAATTCGGGCAAGACTTATCAACAAATCTTCTGAGTTTTATATCTTCAATAAACATTCCTGCTTTTTGATTTTTCTTTCTAGGAAATCGCTCTGACATCCATGATTTCATGGTTCCTACTCTCAATCCTATCGGGTGTACTTTCTGTCACATGTGATAATGGATGTTTAAATATAAAAGATATATATAATCTGACTATTTTTTAATGTTTATTTTTGAGTTCTTATTCTAACACGACCTTAACAAAACTTCTGTGCTTAAAGTATCTATGGACACCGCTTCTAGAAACAAATCTATGTCTCTTCAGCAACATTCCTCTGCCCACATTGATGATCGCTATCTTTAGTTCATCTGCATTTGCATCTGCGTTATGTGTTGCATTTGCAGTAGCAGAACGTACCACCTTTCGTAAAATCTGAGCAGCTTTTTTTGGCATCATAGACAGTAGGTCAAGAGCTTCATTAGCCTTTTTCCCTCTCACCATCTTTGCTATCAAGTTCATTTTCTGATAACTCAACGTGGCATATCTCAAGGTAGCTGTATAACTTTTATTCATTTTCTAATAATTAATAATTAAAGATTAATGATGAACAACTGTCTTAGTTATTCATTTTTCATCGTGCATGCTCTAGAAGGGGTGCCCTCTAAATGTTCTTGTTGGAACAAACTCTCATAATTTATGACCAATCATTTCTTCTGATATAAACAAGGAAACAAATTGTTTACCATTGTGTACAGCGAAGGTAAATCATACAAAATCTGGAATAATCGTACATGCTCTATCCCACACTTTGAGTACCTTTTTTTCACCGCTAGCAAGCATAGCCTGCACTTTCTTCAGCAGTTTCTCGTTTACATAGTATCATTTCTTGAGCGATCTAGTCATAATAGGTGATAGTTAATATTAATAGATGAGAGATAATCGTAATTATGTTTCTAACTAAGTATGATAGTGATAATTAATTCTTTGTTCTTCTACTGACAATAACCTTACTTGATGCTTTCTTAGAATGTCTTGTTCTGATACCTGGTGCAACTCTTCTACCGTTTTGTGCTTTCATACCCTTTCTCAATCCAATTGATGTATGTCCCTCACCTCCTCCATGCGGATGGTCAACTGGGTTCATAGATTTACCAAGAATATGTGGTTTTACACCTTTCCATCTCTGTCTACCGGCCTTACCGATAACGACATTCATATGTTCTTCGTTTCCAACTTTACCAATAGTGGCTCGGCACTTTCCATCAAATTTTCTTACTTCGCCAGATTGTAATTTTACAATAACTTGTCCCGTAGCTTCATCTCTACCTGCAACAGTAGCATAAGTACCTGCAGATCTAATCATTTTTGCCTTGGTGAATGGAGTCACTTCAAGTGCATGAATAGCGTATCCATCTGGTATATCTTTCAATTGTTTTCTATTTCCAGTCTTGATCTCACCTTCTTCGCCATTTACAACTGTATCTCCTACTTTTGCACCAGCTCGAGCAAGAACATATCTTTTTTCTCCGTCTGTATAATGCAAAAGAGCAATTCTACAAGTTCTATAAGGATCATATTCCAATGCTGCTACTTTCGCAGGGATATTCAGCTTATCATATCATCTGAAATCAATCATTCTATATAATTGCTTGTGTCCACCTCCTCTAAATCTAGAAGTAATCCTTCCTTGAAAGTTTCTTCCTCATGATTTACCCAAGAATACCGTCAGTGCTTTTTCAGGACCTTTTTTAGTCAGTTCAGAAAAGTCATAACCTACCATGGTTCTTCTCGATGGGGTATATGGTCTGTATTTCTTTATTGCCATTGTATTAATCAATAATGTATAAACAAAATATAATCTGACTATTTCGAATTCAATCTTTTAAAGTTTTTTGTTTCTAACTTCTCTTACACAATTTCTATTTTATCTCCTTCAGCTAAGGTAATCACTGCTTTCTTGTACGATCTTCTTTTTAATCTTCTAGAGGTATTCTTGCTAGGCATAACAATGGTGTTTACGTCAGTTGGCGTTTTACCATAGAGTGCCGTAAATCATCTTGCTATATCTACCTTGTTCACCGCAGTGGGTACCAAGAATACATATTTATTACTCTTTTCTATCATACCGAATGCTTTCTCACCCTGCAAGAGACCTAAGATAATATCTTGTGGAGCGAGGCCTGGCTGTTTGCCTGTATTGTTTTTGATCCACCTGCGTGTTAGTTTGGCTTTAAAACTCATTGTAATTTCGATAATAGTTTAAATTATATTTTTATAGTATCCTTCTATAATGCTTGTGTGTCTCATCATAATGCCTCGCGTATTCATGTGACCTACTCATCGCAAATCATAACAATCTCTGTGAATCATTCTATTATACCTTGTTTGAGTGGATCACTATTTGGTAGACCTATCGTACTCAAATCACGTAAAATAATTATTCAGCCTCTACCGTCCCAAATCTTGTAATAATTTTCTCAAATCACTCTTTCCCAACTATCAAGATATGATTACTTCTCAAAAGATCTACAACATTCATATAGTCTATAGATACATACTTAGTATCTTCAATGTTTCTAAAAGATTTATTTAAGTATTCATCGTAATCAGCTGACATAATCAGATTATTATCTTGTGCTAGATCAAGTGTTTTAAGTAAACTATATGCTCCTTTGGTAGATATTTTAGAATCACCGCCGTATCCTTTCACTATCATCACTTCTTGATTTTCCAGCTTTGATATGAAAGCACCCAACAATGCCAATCTTCTTTGTTTCTTGGTCATAGTTTTCATCCAGTTGATATCGCTACTTGGACCAAAAGCGACTCATCACTTTTTTCTGATTGGCGATCCTCTATCGCCGGCTCTTGCGTTACCACTTCCTTTTTGCTTTCCTAACTTTTTACCAGAAAATGAAACGTCTCCTCTAGTTTTCGTATGTGCATTACTTTGTCTTGCGTTTGCAAGTTGCATAAGGACATATTCGTGGATAAGACTACTGTTGATCTTTTCGTTGGAGAATAGTACATCATCAAGAGTGATTGTCTCTATTTTCTTTCCGGATGTATCTAGTACTGGTATAGTATAGCTCATAATTGTTAGTTAATAGATTATAGATTAGAGGTTAGAGATAATAAGTTATCCTCAATGGTAATAGATATAATATATTGAATGTTCTAGAGGTAGCATTTCACAAATCAATTGTATCGACCAGGAATAGATCATTTTACTACTACATAGTGTTTGTCTTCAAAATCATATTTATCAATTATTTTGATATTTTTGACAGTAACCTTTTCCAATCCCATATGACCTGCGTGGGGATGACCTTTTTGAGTTCTTCTAGGCTTTCTATTACCCTTACTACCCAAATGTCTTGTGAATTTATGACCATGAGTTGCGGGCATACCATGTAAGTGGAATCTCTTGATACCTCACTGAAATCCTTTACCTTTACTAGTACCAGTAAATGCTACAGACTCCACAGTATCCAATACTGAACTTACAATAGTACCTACTTCAGATCCTACAACATTTCCCTCATCAAGTCTAAACTCGAATTCCTTAGGATTTTTACCACTTTTTGTAGTAACAACTACTGCATCGTAACCATCTTTATCAGTGGTTTTAAGTCTAGCTATTTGTTGTTCAGGAAATTCCAAAATAGTCACTGAAGTGAACGTGTTGTCCAACCACATTTTGGTCATTTCTTTCTTGATTAGTATGATTCCTCATTTTTTCATGATAATTATTGTTTTTGATGTAATATAATCTGAATTCATTTACTATTTATATTTTATATCAGCTAATTCTGTCAGAATAGCAGCACTCCACTCAATTTTTTATCCAAAGCACTCAATAATTCTTCCCTTAATGCATAATCGGAGTTTGTCAAACATTCTATCATCATTCCTTTTATTCAAGCCCATTGTGTATAATTCTCTCATTCCAGATCTGCCATATATCTTGTCACTTCTGGTCTATTAATATCATCTGAAGTTTTAAAGAATTTTCTTCCTTCTGACATTGTGGAGATTGAATAAGAGGCTTAAAATACTTTCACTTCTACCATTACGCCAACCGGAATACTCAAGTTTTGAAGCGTTTCCATGGTTTTCATACCAGTTTCAACAACATCAATCAATCTTGTATAAATAAACTGTTCATACTGTTCTCTACTATCTTTATCGACAAAGTGAGATGTATTAACAGTGTACATCTTTCTTGCTTTTGGCAAAGGTATTGGACCCTTGATAGCTGCACCTGACTTAGTCAACATGCCTACTATCTTAGCAGTACTACTTTCCAACATTCTTACATCATATGATTTTAACTTAATTCTCAATTTTGGTTCGTATCCACTAACTTTTTTCACCTGCTTAGCGACCTTCTCCGCCGGAACCGATGCTTTTGGTGCAGCAGTCTTTGCAGGAGCAGCAGTTTTACTAGCTGCAGGTTTTTTTACAGTAGCTTTCTTTGCTGGTGTCGTAGTTGCTTGTGCTTTAGCCGCAGAAGCTCATGTTTTTTTAGTACTTTCAGCCATAATAGATGAGAGATTAGAAGTAATAGATAATATGATGGGGTCTAATTCCTTAGCTATTTGTAGCTAGGTCACCCCAACGTGTATAAAAGATAACCCGACCAGTTGATCAGGTTATCTTAGTATAATAATCATTAGTCTAGTAATTTGGTAACTACACCGGCTCCTACTGTTCTACCACCTTCTCTGATGGCGAATCTCAAACCTTCGTGCATAGCAATCTTATAGATAAGCTCTACAGCCATTTTAGCATTATCACCAGGCATAATCATTTCAGCACCTACCACAGTAACTGTACCAGTCACATCAGTAGTTCTGAAGAAGAATTGTGGTTTGTAACCAGTC
The DNA here is from genome assembly GCA_964563595.1 of uncultured Candidatus Peribacteria bacterium. Classification (GTDB taxonomy): domain Bacteria; phylum Patescibacteriota; class Gracilibacteria; order Absconditabacterales; family Absconditicoccaceae; genus CALMFT01. The sequence goes on from CAZLWR010000015.1 coordinate 22,540, forward strand.
ATGAATGGAGTATGTCTTCCACCTTCATCTTTTTTCAATACGTATACCTCGCATTCAAACTTAGCATGTGGTTTTACTGTTCCTGGTTTAGCAAGAACTTGTCCTCTCTCGATACCATCTTTGTCGATACCTCTGAGCAATAAACCTGCATTCATACCAGCAGAACCAACTTCATGTTGTTTGTGGAACATTTCAATACCAGTGATAGTAGTCTTAGTAACGTCTTCTCTAACACCTACCAATTCTACTTCATCACCAATTTTGATCGTACCAGTTTCAATTCTACCTGTTGCAACAGTACCTCTACCTTTGATAGAGAATACATCCTCAACTGGCATCAAAAATGGTTTATCCAAATCTCTTACTGGTTCTTCAATCCAAGTATCAACTGCGTTCATTAATTCTACTATACATTTAGCAGCACCATCAACATCCGTAGGATTCTCAAGAGCTTTCAACGCACTACCTCTGATTATTGGTATATTCTTACCATCGAAGCCATTTTTAGTCAAGAGATCTCTGATTTCCTCTTCGACCAACATCAACATATCTTCATCGTCAACCATATCACACTTATTCAAAAATACCACGATGTTTGGTACATTTACTTGTTTAGCCAACAAGATATGTTCTCTTGTTTGAGGCATAGGTCCGTCTGTAGCAGCACAAACCAAGATAGCACCATCCATCTGAGCAGCACCAACGATCATATTTTTGATGTAATCAGCATGTCCTGGACAGTCTACGTGAGCGTAATGTCTGTTTTCAGTTTCGTACTCAACGTGAGTTGTGTTAATTGTAATACCTCTCTCCTTCTCTTCTTTAGAGTTGTCGATAGAAGCATAATCTCTTGCCTGTGCTAGACCTTTTTTAGCTAAAACACTACAGATCGCAGCAGTAAGAGTAGTTTTACCATGATCTACGTGACCAATGGTACCAATGTTTAAGTGTGGTTTAGCCATGTGTAACTAAAATATAGGAATATAAATTTTGAAATAGATACGTGTAGTGATAAAAAAGTGGACATTGAATTCAAGGAATTTTTTGACAAAAGACAGATTATTAAATATAATCTGAAGTACTAGGTAGAAAGGTTTATATATTAAGATTTTGACCATGTGAGCAGAAAATGGACTTCAAGGGGCATGAGAGCAACTTATCGCTCGTCTTTTT
>CAZLWR010000016.1:0-22920 GCA_964563595.1 uncultured Candidatus Peribacteria bacterium
CCGGAATTATCAAAATGTTCTTTTTTCGTCTCTTCAGTTAATAATCCGCATGACAGATAATTATCTACGCTAAAAAGATCAATCATATTGATATCTCCTATGCCATCTCCCAATAAAAGGGCATTTTTTCTATATCAAACTAATCTAGTACTTCTATCATTCAGTGTGTGCTTATTTTTATTAAAGGGTTGAATAATGTGCTCTTTATCGAGTCCACTTACTGTCCCGGTGCTGTCATAAAGTAGAAAGTTTGATTCAACTGATATATTGTCCATATCAATATTGCTTATCTCAAATAATGCTTTTATGAAGTTCCCTATTCAGGCTGAAATGAAAATGATGGGTATATTGTGTTTTTTTAATAATTCGAAAAACTCCATGGCACCGGGCCTCCAATTCATATATTCCTTGGCTGTTTCAAGAATTTGTGATTCGCTTACTTTATATTCGACCAGCAATGATAGATGTTTCGTCCGCCATTCATTCATCTTATTATTTTTTTCTTCGTCACTAATAGTTTTGCTTATTTCGTAGGGCCTATAGTAATGAAACAACTCATCTCTTTTTTTTGTATACTCTGGTCAAATAATACCAGATCTAGCAAGAATGGATCGTACCGTTAATGAATTTCATGCCGTAATGGTTTTATCAAAGTCTGCTACCACAAAGAAGTTATTTATGTTGTTTTTGATGCGTTCTATTTTTATTTGTATATTTTTTACACTGGTGTGATTTCACTTTGGTACATATAATACTTCATCATTTAAAATATTCATATGCGAATTATATAGATAAATCCTTTGTATGTTTTGATGGTAAAAATGTGATACACTAATTCTAGGTCAATTCTAACTATAGGATGCTTTCTACTTTATGGTATGTTATAGCGGTGGTATCAAACTTGTTACTTCGTGCATTTATTGTGTTGACCTTAGCTTGTTTTTTAATCAAAAAAAAACTTCAAGTATCTGCTTGTAAGTATCCATTCGTGTTTTTGGCTACTGAGAGTGATCTCAGTAGTATAATATGTAAGGTGTTATTAGTGACAAAAGAATGTAAGTATATGTGTAAATACACACATACATTTAGGTGAACGAATCTGGTTATCTACTCAACTTCCACAACCGCCACCACCGCAGCCTCCGCCTCCGCAACTGCTACCGCAACTACTTGAGCTACTTGAACTGCATCCACTGGAACCGCTACTACTGTCTGATGAGGACCACCAGGAACTACTTGAGCTATTAGAACTACATCCACTGCTACCAGAATCTTTGTCCTTTTTCTTTTTTTTATCAGAAGAGGACGAGTCATTGTAACCGGAGGAGTAGTAATTGCTGTTGCTTGTGCTCGGACTGCTTGAGCTAGAGCTAGAACTGATCGCCCCAATTCCTATTACCAGTGCAATGCCACCAACAATGCAAAGTAGAATAATAAGCAGAGTACTGCCATCGCTACTTTCACTGTCTTGTGTTTGGGATTGCTGGACGGTATTGTCTTCGGGATGATCTTGCCGCCATTGCTCTACCTTGTCAAATATCTTATCTAACGCATTTGAGAATGCACGGTAAGGTTGATGAGGCAGATTTGGCATCATGTACTTATGCTTGATCTGATCAATAATTACCATATCAGGGATAATGGTTTGTATGCCATAGCCTGTCATAATACGGCAATAATCTTTCATATCTGTGCTGGGAGATCCGATCTCCTTTGCGATGACCAGCAAGAGGCCATTGTTTTTGTTTTTGTCTCCCAATTTCCATTTGCGATACAACTGTTCTGCATATGCCGAAGCAGTGGGTGCAGGTGATGTATTTGAGATGGTCACGAGACGGATTTCCATAGAAGTCTTCTTCTCAAACTCACTTATGCGTTCGTTGAGTTGGGCTTCTTGCTGTTGAGTCAGCATATTGGCTTGATCCAGTATCGCTTGATCCGGGAAATTAGGTAAACTTTGTGCATTGGCACTGGCACATGCTACGAGCATGGCGATGATTGCAATTTTAATCTGTTTCACGTTAAATTGTTTTTGAATGTTTTTAAAATAATGTTTAATTCGAAGTAATACTACCATAATCTTGCATAACCATGGATAATCTGATACCTTAACAATAAGATGTTCAGTGGTATCTAAGGTTATCAATTGTCGTGTAAATCTCGTTTCGTTGTCTGGCCAGATATCTTCCGGAGGGAGTTCATTGAAGAAATTGAAATATGCTTGCTTGGTATGCGAATACCAATCTTCAAACTTATCTCCTTCTTGTTTCCCGCCCAATGTAGGTCCGTGGTGCAGCTCCATTTCGAGAACTTCCTTGCACCATATCTGCCAATACTGTCTTGTGTAGATAAGATGCTGATGCCAACACTGATCTACGATGTCGCTTGGTGTACATGGTCCATCTGTTACGCAAAGGAAACAGAATTTCCTGTATTCCTCTACAACACGCTTTGCGAATTCGAAACTCCAATGATTGTCTCGGCCTAGTCGCTGTGTAAAGGTCAAAAGTGCGTTTGGATCGTCAAACTCGTAGTGAGTAATTCGATTCCACAATAGTTGTTTATCCATATTCGTGGTTTGTTTTGTTGTGTGTCTTGTAGATGTTAAAGATCTTATTCGAGTCAGACTTATTCTGACCAACACGAGTATGATTTTTAGCAGTTACGAAGTCAAGAAATAATTATCTTGACTTTGCTTGGCTGAAATATATTTTCAATATTAACATTGATCATGCGATCTGTATATCCTGAACAGATCATACTGAATTATGATTAACAAGTTTCAATTCTAGAGAGTTTGCTCTGGTTTTTTTATGCAAAAAAGTAGTTATCTTGTTTTTTCTGCTTATATTATTATATACAAGCTCATTTTATTGTGGACGATTAGCTCAGTGGCGAGAGCACTTCCTTGACGTGGAAGGGGTCACAGGTTCAAATCCTGTATCGTTCATTTTTTTTTATTAAAATTTATGTATTTGCTTTCGTTATATAAACTATTCTTCTTCGCTCTTCTTCTCGTAATCTTCCAGTACGTGACGTATATCAGTTTTGCCCCTATTTGATAGATAATCGATCAATCCTACTGTTTGATACGATCCAAAAAGCTCGTTATACATATCATAGTTTATGGGTACGATGAAGTTATTTAAATCAATCACTTCTCATGTTCAAAAATAGGTACCGCTAAGATTGCCTTTTTTTTCGAGATCCAGTAATTCAGTTAGTTCTTCGTGATAATGCCCCCAATCTTTCATACCCTCAAATTCAATTCTCTTGATATGCCGGAAAAAGTTTAGATTTGGGACAATAAGTCCTGGTTTGAGATCTCTGCCAATGCTATTGTATCCAAAAGCCAAAGCAGCACTTTCCAATCTGCCACCTGCACTGTTTCTAAATGTATAGTAGCCGTCTTTTCGTCAAAACATTTTATTGAGATAAGTTGGTACCATCCTATCTCGGCAATCAAAGTAATCGACCCTGCCTTTGATATTTTGGAGGGGCAATTGGTAGCTATTGGGTTGCAGAATGGCAACATCTAGATCTTTAGATTTTCACCTTTTATCTTGATGAAACTTATACAATGCTCATCATATCAGTAATCACGCAACATTATTTTTCTTTAGTTCCTCATCCACTTTCTCCAATAAAGGATAAAATTTTGCTTTTTCCGGTGTAAATTTTGCTTGTACTTTCGCTGCAGCATTCTGTATAATACTTTTTAAGGACATTACTTTACATTAAGAAATAATAATAAGCACAATAATAATTTGTATTAGTTTGTCAATATACTGTACATACCGAAATACTTTTGTTTTGCTTCACATTCCTTAGTTTTAAATTATACATAAATCATGAAATCAGCTTCCAAGCATATAGCATTTGCATGATGATCCAGTGGTGGCCACGTTGTACCTATTGTATCACTAATCAAATCACAGCCTTCTCATCAGACAAAGTCTATACAACTTTTTTGGTTTGGTGAAAAAAATAGTATGGAGGAGAAAGAATGTAGAAAACTCCAGCAAGAGGGTTATACTATACAGTTTATTCCTATGGTTTCTGGGAAAATACGTCGCAAACCTAATATGAAAGAATTACTTCAAAATACTATCGATCTTTTTAAAGTGGCGTGGTGAACTTTGCAGTGTTTGTGGTATCTCAGAATATATCATATTCACGTTGTATTTTGTAAGGGCGGTTTTGTGAGCTTACCAGTGGTATTTGCCGCAAAGATACTTGGCATCAGGATTGCGGTTCATGAGTCTGATAGTGTCGCAGGACTTAGTACTCGTATAGCAGCAAAGTTTGCTGAGCATATTTTTACCTGATTTGCTGGGGTTATTGAGGGTGCACAGAACGTTGGTCCAATTTTTTCAAATGAACTTTTCTCTGAAGTGGAAGGCAGAAAGTTTGATTCGACTTTGGGCTCAACGGGTGCTAAAAACAAGAAAACAAGTGTTCTAGTGAATTGTGGGTCTTTAGGGTCAGCCAGTGTGCATGAGGCTTTATTGAATTTGTTTCATGCTCATCCAGATTTGTATAAAGAGTTTAACTGGGTTATCCTATTGGGAGCATTGAATGCAAGTTTCAGAAAAGAGTATGAACGTTATAGCTCTGTTGTAATATATGATTTTGTAGACCAAAAACAGATGGGTGCGTTATATCAGGAAGCCGACGTGAGTATTTGTCGTGGCGGCAGCACTACTTTGTTCGAACAGCAGTTGTTCGGTATCAATCAGATTATTATACCTATACCTTGGACTCATGACCAATATAAGAATGCAGAAGAGTTTGTAAAAATTCATGGTCATGTCTTGGTAGATCAAACCAAGCCGAATCGATATGAAGACCTATATAGGGCAGTCGTTCCCCAACAATGACACATCAAAGAAAATGTAGATTTAAAAGAGATTGCAAAAATAGCACAACAAAGAAAAATGATTATTTGGGATGCGTTATTAATTTAAATTTCTATCATACTACTATGAAAGTAGAAGCCAATAGTGTCCAAGAATATCTAGATTGTTTTCCTCAAGATCAGAGGGAGGTTTTGGAGTTTTTGAGAAATTTTATCAATGAGCATCGCGATAAATGATTGCAAGAGTCGTACAGGCGAGGCATGATCACACGAGAAGTCCCTTTTTCTGTTGTGCCCGAGACCTATAACAATCAGCCACTTTCCTATGCTGCTTTGGCTAGACAAAAGAATAATTACGCTTTATACCTTTCCGCTGTGTATATGGGTGACAATCCTTGGAGGGCTGAAGTAGAAAAAGGTTTTCAAAGAATAGGTAAAAAACCGGATATGGGTAAAAGCTGTATCAGATTCAAAAAGTTGGAAGATATTCCTTTGGAAGAAATTGCAAATGCTATTGAACATTGTACTATGGAGAAAGTTATAGATCGGTACAAACAGAGCAGGAAGAAATCTTAGTACGGTCTGCGATTGAATTGCATCTATGTCTATTTTGTTGGATTCTCTATTTCAATTTACCTATAAAATAATTATATATTTCAGATTATATTTTGTTTTAAAGCTTTTATGACCGATATACAAACCATCAAACATAAAACTGGTAAGTGACCATATGCTACCATTCATATCAAGCCTGACTCTGCTGCTGAGTCCTCTGAAGTAATAGAAAAAGAGGTCCAGTTTGGGCTTTTTGTATTGGGTACGGAAAAACATGAATCCAGGAGAATAGATAACCAGCTTAGAGGTAGATCAGGAAGACAGGGGGATCCTGGAGTTTCTCAATTTTACGTAGCCCTTGATGATGAAATTATGCGTAAGATGGGTGGTGATACGATTAAGTCTATAGCCAAGAGATTGTTGCCAGCTGATGAGTTATCCAAGTTGGAACTCACGCAATCGCAGTTTACTAATGCAATTATACGTGCTCAAAAGCAGATGGAGGGATATAACTTTTCTATCAGAAAGCATTTATTTGAATATGATAATGTAGTCAATAAGCAAAGAATGAAGATTTATGGCAAGAGGGATGAGGTACTGCATCGAGACCCTAGTCGTCAAGAAGAAGTCTTTGGAGAAATCGCAGCGATTATCAAAGAAGTTGTCGATCAGGTTGTACTCAATTGGTATAAATCTGCTCAGCCCTATGCGGAGCTCGTCGAAACTCTCAATCAGGTCTTTGGATTAGACATCTCTGAGAAAGTCAATATTACTGAGGATACTTGAAAAAATGATAATCTGAATTCCGAAATTGTTGCTTATCTCGTAGAAGAATTCGATAAAAAAATACATATTATTGCTGATGTGGAGAGGTTAATGTTTATACTGAGGTCTCTTTACCTGGAAAGTATTGATAAATATTGGATAGAGCACATAGACAGTATGCAACACTTGAGAGAAAAAGTATGATTATATGGCTATGCTCAACAAGACCCTTTGGTAGTGTATAAACAAGAATCATTTAAGCTCTATTCGCAATTGTGGTTGAGTATCAAAATGGAGTTCTTATCTATGGTATTCAAGATTGATTTCACTCAATTTCATGGTATGGAAGGGGGTATCGACTTTGGGTCTGTAGATACCAATGAGGAAGATTTTGAGCAACCAATTCCTGATATGAGTGATGTTAAAGCCCATATAACCCTATGAAAAGCTCAAGGAGTAGAAGTTATAGATATTTCTCAAGCCAAGCAGCAACCTTTATTTACTGATAAGAAAGTCTGACCAAACGAGCCTTGTCCCTGCGGCAGTGGTAAAAAGTATAAAAAATGTCATGGTAAATAATAATTGTCACAATTTCTTTTGAATAAGAGTAGATCAGTATACTTACTAACAATTATATACTAATTCTTTCATAATGTCTCCAGTAGATATTCCTCAACAATTCCCTCAGCACATAGAACTTACACAAACATTTTGTCTTCCAGAAAAGACTTCGTACATTTTGCAATTGGAAGATCTTATGAGAGGGGCTCAAGAAGAAGCAAATACGATAACTCCTTCTGATTTGATACAGTTATATCTCACTGATTATCCTACATTTCTCAAAAAGTTCTACGAGTATATTACTAGTGAGGACATGAAAAAAGAAGTGCCCGCAGACTTTGACCGAGAAGGATACAAAAAATGCATGCATCAGTATTTCATTGATATGAATGAAGATATCCCTTTAAAAGAGATTCCCTTGCCTCTTAAACGGGGTTATGAAGATTTGTTTCGTGAGGGAATGGGTAATATGCAATTCAAAAAAGAAATAAGAGCAATATTGGTACCGGACCATGCGAGTTACGATAAAAAAACCGACAAACTCAAAGGAATTATGTGAACTGATGCTGGTAATTTATTCACTGGTAAGCTACTTACTTTGATGATTGATTTGTACAATAAGGGGGCTGCACTACCAACGCCAACACCTACCCCAACAAAACCATCTCAAGATCCAGCAAGGGCCTAGGTCATCATCTTCAGTATATATTTTATAGAGAATAAACTGATTCGAGTAATCGGGTATTTTTTATGTATAGTATATTGACATTATACACATTATATTTAATACTTGGTCATCAACAATAATTTATTATATAGTCTCACCCTATGCCAAACTTTACCCATCATGACACCTTACAAACTCTTTCTATCCAGGCTTGTTATGCAAAATGGTTCGAGGATTCGAAGTTTGATTTCCATCATGGCTATGTTCAATATAAGGGCGAAAAGTATGTTACTACAGATTTAGAAGATGAAAAGCCTCTCTATTGGTTGTGGAATCTTAACACCGATGGAAGTGTGTATTATAATGGTGATAATCCAAGCCCCGATAACTTTAATATAAGACGTCTCAATGAAAATTTGCCCTATGGATGGGAAGCCACAAAATTAGAAGGACCTTCAGCTGACAGATGAGGCTGTGGAGCTTTTCGTCTCACCCATCCTGCAAGTAATATTTCATATATCGCGGTATTTCATACAAATGACCTGTCTATATATAAAAGCATGGATTCAACACATACTGTCAACAATGCTAAACAGGGCATATATGATTTATTTGATATGCCAGATTTTTTGTTTGAGATGAGATGACTGAATTTTGCATGACTATCTGTTTTACAAGGACCAAATGGGATAAAGATGTATAAGGGTTTCACTAAAGATACCTTTCCTATCATGAAGCCTTTAGAGGCAAGATCTAATGTGTACGTAGTTACAAAAGCTCAATATCCGTGATCAGAGAACTTTGTATTTGAAGATCGGGTAGAGAAATACCTAGAATTAGTGCTTTTTGCCAAAGAACAAGCACTTATTAATGATTTTGATTATCGTATGGCCCTTGACTTTACAGTATGACAAGTTAACAAAATGATGGCAAAATGACATTTCAGTGTAGCACAAAACAAGTGATATATCTCATAAGAAATGCTCTGACCCCAGGGCTAATGATAATATTATTTCAGATTATATTTATTTTATTAGTTATATTCCATGAGCGTATATTTCAAATTGTTGGCAAGAGAACTTTTGGAGGATATTAATTCTTTTGGAGCAAAGAGTCTTGATGAGTATTTTAGGGAGTGGTTTACAAGTTACTGAAATAATTATGTCAACTACGATGGGTCAAAGTATACTGCTGTAGCTCTTAATAGTATACCAGAACTTTACTTTTTGTATCATCCTAATATTATTCATGGCGAACTCTACTACAATACTGATACAGAAATTGCACCTACTGAGTTTTCTATTCGCGATCTAAGCAAAAACCTACCCTACTGACGAATATCACAAGTGATAGAGTGTATTAATTCTGATTGAGACGGAGCATATCTACTTTCTCACCCGCAAACTAACAACTCATATGTTCTTGTTTCTTATTATAATAGATTCGCACTGTACCGCGGAGCGACGAGTTTAAAGCTAATTGAAAGCATGAAACGTGAGACGCATGACTTATTCACAATGCCTAAGTTTCTTTTTGAGTTGAGAGGAGTGAATTTTGCATGATTAAAAATTATTGCAGGTCCGGGGTCTAGGAAGATGCATAGTGCATATCTCTATCATAGAGGTATGTTTATCAAGCCTCTGGAAGATAGGTCAAAGTGTTATATTATGACAGTAGATCAGTATGATTCCGAGAAATCTCAATTTAGTTTGGATTTTTGGAAAGAGAAATACCTAGAATTGGCTGCTTTTGCAAAACAGCAAGGTCTTATAAGCCATGATGACTATCAGAGAACGACTTCAGATCATAATGTTAATCATTCTGCGAATGTAATGATGAACAAAGGTTACTTTCACGTAAGTGAAGATAAGACTAAATCCAAAACGGCAAAGAAAAAGTAAACACTATTATACTAGAGATCCAATTACATCAGAACATATCCAATTACATCAGAACATATCCAATTTCTCAAATGATACTTCAACAAGAATGGAGATGATACCTATACTATGTTATTAAATAAATACTCACTGGAAAGTATTGCAAATCTTATGAATGGGATTACCATGATTGAAGATATAGCTTCAGATGCTCTAGTATAATATTATTTTCATCTACAGAATATGGCCCTGGTCTACATCTATATTTTCTTTCAATTAGAACGCACTTGACTTGTATAGTATAATATCTACAGTATATATTATCCATCTATTCTATTTATGTTTTTGTATTTTGTAATGCACGACTTTTCACTTCGATTCTCTTATGAAATCTTAGAAGGCCCGGTTTGACCGCATAGAGAGGCATGAAAGGATCGGGATGTATATTGCAGCGAATGGTTTTCTGAATATAGCGATAGTTTTGTAGTATACAATGACTCAAGGTATACACGTCTAGACTTATCAAAAGCAAAAGATTTGTATCGATTATGGCAGGTAGATCGGAAGGGCAAGTGAAGCTTGAATAGGGATAGGTGTATTGAAGATACTGAATTCTCAATTTATGACTTAAGCAAGAACCTTCCATATGGCCGACAGTCAGTCACTATTGGCAAAACAGTTGTTGATGGTGAAGCCGCATACTTAGTATCTCATCCCAAGTGACCTGCGTATATTCTTATTTTTTATGAAAATACCTTAACTATCTATAAGGCTCCATATGCTACTAGAACAATTCGTGATACAAAAAATGATATATATGATTTATTTACGGCACCTATGTTTCTTGCTGACTTAGTATCATTGAACTTTGCATCATTAAAAACAATGATCTGATATCAGGGAAAGAAAATATATACTGGATATTTTCATAATCACGACATGCGTATTATCCCTGTCGCCAATAGAACAAAAGTTTATGTTTTGCCTAAAGATCAGTGTATATTGCCATCTTCTAACCTCTACAAATCTTGGGAGGGGCAATATTTAGAATTTATAGAATATATTAAATCTAAGAATTTGATTTCGGAAAGTGATTATTTGCATGCCGCATCCAACGACAGTATTGCTGCTCAAACAAAAAACATGGTGCATAAATGATACTTTTATGTATGTGAAGACAAAATTACAAAAGCAAGATAGTTTTTGATAAACAGCGTCTATATTAGCTCATCATGTCATCTCTTCGAGTATCGATATTTTTATGATGGCCTGAAAGTAAGATATCTGGGATCGTATAGCCATATACTTCCTGAGGCCTGGTATAATGGGGATTTTCTATGGTATCGGCACCGATAGCAGGGTAGTAGCTTTCTGTAACTGGCGGCTTATGGGTGCCACCTGGTAAGAGCCTCGTAACAGCTTCCATAATCAGCATAGAGGGTACTTCTCAACCATAGGTAATGTATTTTCCTAGCGATCGTTTGTGAAATTGTTCGGGATATTTGTCCATGAAATATTGTTCAAACCTTTGGTCAATACCCTCATATCTTCCACAGACCAAGATAATATTTGTTTGTTTACTCAGGTCGAAAGCTTTTGCTTGGTCGAAGTAATTATTTGAAGGAGATGGATATATAATCTGAAATTCATCACTAGCTATGGTTTGTATGGCATGGTTTACGGCGTCTATAATAGGCTTCGCCTTCATCAACAATCCTTCTCAACCCCCATAGACTTTGTCATCCACTGTTTGGTGCCTGTCGCTAGTAAACTCCCTAGGGCTGATATAATGGATAGTTACAAGCCCTTTATTCACTGCTTTCCCAAACAAGGCTATATTCGCCCAAGATTCAAACAATTCAGGGAATATCGTGATAATATAAAAATTGATCATGCTGCTAGGCTAATTAAAATGGTATTTGCAGTATTTTTTACTACTATAGGGACATTTTTAATCATTCATTATATGGATGCAAACCAAATATAGCATTGCAAGCCCTGAAGAGATGATAGAGTTGGGGAAACAGCTTGTGGCTTCAGGTTATACAAAATTTGGACTCAGAGGAGAATTGGGTGCAGGTAAAACGCATTTTACCAAATGAGTTGCCCAATGATTGGGTTTGGACGTTGACTTGGTACATAGTCCGACTTATGTGTATTTTCACGAATATGAAGATAAGCTGATCCATGTAGATATGTATAGAATTACGGATGTGATGCATATCACCAAGATTTGATTGAGTGAAAAATTGGAAGAATATAAATACTGGTGCGTAGAACGACCGCAAGCTGAACGAGTAGAACAAGGTGTCCCTGTAGATATGGTATTTGTTGACATTGCAGTAGTAGATGCGTATCATAGAGATATAACTATTTCTACGCCTATTTAACCCTCTAGTTGCCGATGAAACAATATCACTCTTCTTTTGTGGATAGATTTTCCAGTGGCGTGGCTCGTTATACGGGTAGTTCATGGGCATTTGGAGTTGCATTGAGTTTGGTCGTCATCCGAGCACTTACCGGTCCTTTGTTTGATTATTCTACTAGTCGGCAGCTGATTATCAATACGGGCACGACTATTATCACTTTCTTGATGGTATTCCTTATCCAAAAAGCTCAAAACAAAGATAGCATTGCTATGCAAATCAAACTGAATGAGCTTATTGCTGCTAATGGGAATGCCAGCAATAGACTTATCGACGTAGAAGATCTTACGGAAGATGAATTGAACGTTATTCGTGAGTTTTATGTAAAACTTTCAGAACTTTCTAAAAAAAGCGGCCGTTTGCACCACATCTTTTCTATTGATGCTGCTCATGCTAATCACACAAAAAAAAGTCACGCTATTGGAGCCGAGACTTTAGAGCTATTAGATACTCTCAAAGATTAATTCTTTTGTGTTTGATATATCACATAGCTGGTGGGTGTTTCTCGCAGTTTAATGCTATATAAGCTGATTGTACTACCAAACTTTGTGCGATATAGTTCCTCTAACTTTTCAAATACATATCTGCTGATATGTTCAGCAGTTGGTGGAAAATCTACTTCTGTGACCTTGAGTCATTGCTGTTTTGCTGTTTCTCCGATAGGATCTGTAGATTGAAACATATACCCATGGTCCAAGGCATCGTCGATCCATGTTTTGGCGATGTTCTTGATATCTGAAAAATCAACAACCATGCCGTTTGCACTGTCTCCAGGTTTATCTAGAATATCACCACTAAGGGTAATTTCAGCTTTGTATCTATGGCCGTGAAGATTATGGCATTTGGAGGTGTGATCCAGCAATCTATGTCCCATATCTCGTTCAAGTATTTTAGTTATAAGCATGATATCAAAAAAAGTATTGAATTATGTATAGTCTATAGTATAAGTCAATATATGGCCTCTGAAGAGGCGAAGCAATTATAATTATTGTAATCATAATTTTTAGTTGTATTTAAGTACAATGTCTCAAGAAAAACACGGAACATGAAGCCGCCCAGAAAAAACTTTTTCTCATAAGACAAAAGGAAATGCTGGGGACATTGCTAAGATATTGATACGAGATAGTAAGGAGGGAGGTTGTTCCGACTCTTCGGTATATCTTTCAACTCGCCATTCAACCTGAGAAAAGTGGATAACTAAAGTGCTCCATTTGGACTTTGCTGATTGGTTATTGCATTACGCTCGTATTCAAAACTCCCTACCAGAATGCTTTTCCTTCAGATTTTTAGAGGAAGATATAAATTCTTTATCAGTTATAGATACGAGAATTATTGATAATTATTTCCACCATACCCCTGTTGATTGACTTACCTGTGCCTGGAATGGCACATCTTATGTCATTACAGATTTTGTTGTTCGTGTATTGAGACTGCCTGGGGAGCCAGAGCATGTAGTAGTAGATCAAAACAAATGAGAGGTCGTGTATTGACCTATATCTTTTGTTGAAGGCCAGACTTTTCAGGAGTTATCTGATACCTCATGAAATCGAACATTTTGTGAATACTATTTAAGAAAAGTTCAAGATATTATCACTAAGCAGTATGGGATACAGTTCTTACCATCAGATATGAATAGCATATGAGCTGTTTGAATAAATCATAAGCTCGAAAAGATTGAGTGAACAACGGCCTATGTTGCTATCACAGATATAGGAGATTCTATCGAAATGATTGTAAAATTAAATCCGTAAAGTATTACTGTCCGTAACAGTCTACTACTAATAAATAAGAAGATACTTTAGTAACTTTTTGATAGTATGCCGTATAATGCGCCTGATTCTTCTTGGATATGCTCTTTTGTAACAAAAAATGATAGTATGCATGTAGAGTGAGATTATTTGAAGTATCAACAATGACTCTTTTCGTCCTTATCCGCTTCTCCGCAAGTGCCTTTGTGCCTTTATGTATCTGCAGAGTTTCAACTATGAAAAAATATTACTGCGCTTATGTACAAAGAATTTCTTTTGCAGGTCTATGGTGATTGTAAAATATTATGAATCAAAGTACCCAATGTAGATGTATTTCGTAGTGCTATACATGAAATAGCCGACCTGTTTGGTACGAGTAAACTCGGTATCAAAAATATCATCTTCCATGATCATGGAAGTGAAGATGAGAGTGTACTTTTCGATATCCACGATATTAAGCATGAAAAACTGCATTTTATTCAAGACTTTTGTGCTTCAGACTTATGAATTATTATGCAGTCCTGTTTGGTTGGGAAAAAAATGGCTCCCATGCTTGCTGATGCATTATGATGTACTTTGACTGCTCCGAATCACATCATTCGTCCCCCCAAAAGAGAAGATGACAAAGTGACAGGCCTTGCTATTGAAAATGATATATTATGTTTTGACCCAAAATGATATAAGTTGTATGTGGATACTTTTGAAGGAGATAGGGTGGCGTCTCTTTGACCTTGTGATACTGAGTATGAAGAGACAGTGCTTATTCCCTGATCTTTGACCCAACAAGATACAGTAAAATATCATTTACTGGAAGAAGCTAGTGCAGAAGACAAGTTTTTCAAACAATACACTAGAAGTACATAAAAACAAAAAACCCATAGTGATATGGGTTTTATATATGAACAATTATCTCTTACTCCATTGTGGTCTTCTTCTTGCTCCTCTCAAACCTGGTTTCTCTCTTTCTCTTCTTCTTGGGTCTCTCTTGAGTAATCCGTATGGTTTCATGGTAACTCTCATTCCAGCATCTGAAGTAACAAATGCTCTCGCAAATGCCAACTTGATACTATCTGATTGACCTTTCAAACCACCTCAGCTTATTTGTATATCTGCGTCATAGCTCGTGATCATGTCTTTACCCAATACCAATAACGGATAGGTAGCATTTTCGTACAAATAATTGTTTCCTCCAAAATAGTCTTTCAAAGAAATAGTACTACCGTTTGGTTTGTGGATAGTAAGATTTCCAGATCCTCCTGGGAAAAGTTTTATATTAACAGTGGCCCTATTTCTTCTTCCCACTGCAAACAAATAATGATTAGCCATTTATCGTAATAGTTTTAAGTGGTAAATTTGCGTACTTATTTGTTTCATTTGGAAACATCTTGAGCATTTTCATTCTTTGGTCTCTAAGTTTGTTTTTTGGTAGCATGCCTCTAACTGCGAACCAAAGTACTTTGCAAGGATCTTTTGCAAACAATGTCTTGAGGTCAATAGTTTTCACGTTTCCTTTCCAACCAGAGTAGCTATGATATTTTTTATCAAGACCTTTGTTTCCAGTCCAAGAAAGTTTGCTTACGTTTGCTACAACCACGAATCATCCTGCATTCCAAAAATCCATATAATGTGCTTTGTTTTTCCCCAATAGATGGTCAGCGATAATAGTCGCCAATCTACCGATCTTTTGACCAGCAGCATCAATACTGTACCGGTCGAGGTTTTTGTTCAACCAGTCTTGTTTGATGTACACGGTTCTATTTAAATCTTGTTTTGTAGGTATCATAATAATGGTAAAGGTGACAAATTAAAAATACAATTATAGGGTGATCATCAATTTTTCTGCAGAATCACCTTTTCTAAAACCAAGCTTGAAAGCGTTTACATATCCTCCATTACGATTGCCTGCGAGATACTTTGGTAAAATTTCGTTCATTACTTTTTTACCTTCTTCTTCAGAAAATACGACAGATTTAACATATTTGATTGATTCTCTCTTCGCATCTGCTTCGGCTTTGCTTGTAGTGTATCCTACCAATCTAGCAAAAAAATGATCAGCATATGCTTTCAATGCTTTTGCTTTTTTATTGGTAGTGGTAACACGGCCGTATTTGATGAGATTGGTCAACATGCTTCTCAAGACATTACTTCTGGTCTGATGTTCGCCAATATTGAGTTCTATCAGACGATTTCTTTGATGCCTCATTATAAAATGATAATTAATAACTAAAAATGAATAATGAATGATAATCTGATTATAGCTGCAAACTATAGTAGATTATGATTTGATGCTTTGATACAGCAAATTGCAACTGTATGTATATAATTTGTAACTTGTGGGGCAAAATAATAAGTATTTTAAGCGAAGAGATGATTAGTTTCCTAATTTCTTTCCGTGTATTTTCAGACTATCTTCTATTTCATCAACAGCCTTTCTACCTACTCATCTCATGTTGATCAATTCGTTTTTCTTCTTGAGTTCCAATTCTTCTACAAACATAATATTGTTTTTCAATAATGCGTTTCTTGTTCTTTCGCTCAATCCAAGTATTTCAATAGGTTGTTTCTTGATGTGAACACCGACGTTGCTCTCTTGCTTTTCTGATTCGGTTGTCTTGAGTTCGTCGTATGATACAAATAAGGTTTCATCCAAAAATGCATCTTCAAACTCGAAGAGCTTAGCATAATCTGATAATATTTTACCTGCAAATTTCAATAAGTCTTTTGGTGATACGATTTCTGAGAGACTTTTTATCTCTAAAATCAGAGTATCCTTTATTCCACCAGAGAAGTCTGTAGCTACTTCTTCTACTGTATATCTTACATAATCAATGATAGAAAATGTGTTGTCTACCAAAAGAAGATTCACGTCAGTAGATTCTGCTTTCTTTTCTCTTTCTCTGAGTTGGTGAATAGTAATATATCCGTATCCTTTTTCTACACGATATTCCATATATACTTCTGCTGCACCGTCAGTGATTTCAAATAAGTAGACGTCGTTTGTAAGCAATTCAATACCTGAAGGCAACTTAAGATCGTTGGAAGTTACTTGACCTACGCCGGTGAACTTTTGTGCTACCCAGGTGATGTTCTCAATATGAGAATCTATCTTGAACTTGAGAGATTTGAATGCCATAACCATATCAAGTACTGACTCTTTAACTCCTTCGAGTACTGTATACTCATGTGGTGCATTTTTAACCTTGAGGGCAGTGATTGCTCCAGCAAAAGAGTAACCCAATACCAACCTTCTGATACTGTTACCGAAGGTGTGACCAAATCCTCTAGGAAGATTTTTTATTGTAAATTTGTAAGCTGTTTTACTGACAAGTTCTACTGAAATAGTGGGTGCCCCAATAATTTTCTGAAGATCTAACATGAACAATAAACAATTAAAAACTAAAAAATTCACCATTATTAATTCGAAACAAAAAGCATCTGGTGAGATACTTTGTGAGTAGTGTGCTACAAAATAATTATTTGTCAGGCAAATTCAATCAATTTATGATTACTATATGGAATATGAAACTATTTTATCATATATTCGATATGAAATGTCGGTAGCATACTATAGGTAACGAGTACTATTGTCAATCTAAAGTGACCTCTACTTGTGCATTTTGACTACAATAAGTGCAAGGTTAGCCGCTTTAATGCTGTTGGGATCGGGCTTGGGAAGCTGTGGACTATAAGGGACGTTGTTGTTTGTCCTGGAGATATAGGTAATATTGGTATTGCTTGTTAGTGTTTTTTTGGTGATCTGCTGATCTACGGGATAGTCTATCTCTTCTTGTGATACCAATAAAGCTCTGTTGATCCATCTTTGTTTGGCAGTACCAATAGGTCGGCATGCGGACAGGGTGAGTTCTTTTTTACCTTTTTGAGGAAGCATGACAGCAACGTCTGTGGCGTTAACCAAAAATGACTTTGTAACGGAATAGGTGAACAGGCTTCGTTTTCAGTTTATTTTCTTATAATACAAAATCGTATCATCTTTTTGCACATTGTAAATCAGTCTGAAGATGGTTTTGAAGTCTCCTGGTTCGTTAAATCGATAATTGGAATGGGCAAAAATAAAAGTATTGCCGGGTGCACCTACAGATGCGGTACCTGGATAGATGGTTGGTCCCGAAACCAAGTATTTGTTGTAATCAAAGTTTCCTTGCAGTGCTGATTTATAATCAGGGTTGCTGGGACCGAGTTCATTGATTGGAGTGATAAGACCCATAGATGGTATAACCAGAAATTGATCGCTGCTTTTGTATTTTTGTAGATAGGAAGGAAAAACATTGAGCCGGTCGTTCAGATTGGTGGTATTCATAGGTTTGAACCATTTTGGTATCGAGGTGTCTACTTTGCTGTTAACATAAACTGTCCCCTGATTTTTATTGCTCTTGTCATAGGCAAATCCAGAAATACACTGGAAGGAAAGGGCAGTAATCAGAAATAATGACACAATGAGCTTCATGCTGCCGAAACAATAAATCAAGAATAAGCTTATTATACAAAACTATTCTGCTTATACTATATATTTTTGGTAGATAGCTTTAGACTATATGCTTTGTAATAATTACGTGTGGCTATTTGAGTGGCTATGTTGATGGCATTGTTGATGACTACTTTTGGACTTACGCGTTTGGAGAATGGTCAAAACTGAATCATTCTCTTCACTCTCTTGATGATAGGTGTGAGTACCGGCGTAGGTTCTTGTACGGGAGCAGTGTAATGGATTGGTTCATATTGAGTAGGCGTAGTTATTGTTTCGCTAGGAGTAACAGTACTGACTGGCTCTGCTGGGGGAGTTGCTACCGTAGTGTCACTTACCGTGTGAATCACAGGGGTAGGTTCTGGAATAACGACGATGGGTGACTCAAGAGAGAATCACTTTTTTTCTGAGATGAGATCTGCTTTGTTATACCGTCTTTCGAGGCTACTACCAATAGGGTAGCATGTATAGGTAGTAAGCTGTTTGATATCTTTGGTCGGGAAAAGGATAGAGGTGTCTGTGGTTTGTACTTTCTTGGAATCAGTAACTTCATACTCATAGCGAGTATAGCTTCCGTCTGATTGCTTTTCGAAATACCAAACAATGTCTCCTTTGTTAGTAAAAATAACTGCTTGAAAGGCTGTTTTATACCTTCCAAGATCGTCACTGAAATACGCACTGTGTCAGGCTATCACCATATTACCAACTCCTTGTGAGGGACTATAACCAACATAATGCAATATGCCTTCTTGGAGATATTTGAAGTGATCGAATCCTTGTCTATTGATAATTGATTGCTTATCTTGATTGGTTAATCCTCTCACAGGCAACACAATACCCATTTTTGGATAGACCAGGTAAGCACTGTTGTTTTTGTCTGATTTGTAAGGCAAGACCTCTTGCACCCAATACGATAGTTCTATATGCTGATATTCCAGATCCGGCTTTGCCCAGACAGGATACTCGATTTGTCGGTCGTCTCCTTCTATGATTTCTATACTTTTCTCTTGTATAATGTCTTTTATAAACTCTGGATATGCAGCAAAACCAAGTCCTGATAAGGCTATATTGAATAAGCACATACAACCTAGTGCAACGAGAAGCTTGTTTGCAAACATACAAATTTATACTAATAAATGATAGTATATTATATCTCCAAGCGTTGATTTTGTCAATATATCTGATTATGGTTATATAATATAGCCATAGCCCGCTTGTGGAGGCGCAGCTAGTAAAAAAATATTGTGTGAATAAAACGGACAAAGCTAGGAAAAATTATATGCCAAAAAACCACGTATCATGAAGATACATGGCTTGTTATAAGCACAAAGTATATTTATTGAGATTTATGCTCAGGTCCTAGGAAGAGTTTTTGGTAATTTTAAGGTAGTAGAGGATTGAGTTGTGGTTGTAGTAGTCGTACTCACTTCATCGTTTTCAGAAGAAGGTCCTGTATCCAAGAGATTGTCCGTCACAACATCGCTGGGCAGGATAACAATATCTGTGTTGGATTCGTTTGTGACGATAATTTCAGTAGATACGTTGGTACTTACTTGTGCAAATACAATAGCTCAAGTTGCTAGAGTTAGCAAGGCTATTCATAAGAAAAGAGTTTTTTTTGCCATATTATGTTTTTACATAATAAATAAGCTGATTATCTTCCTTGTAAAAAATATTATCAGACTATCAAGCCAATATGGAAATGCTCGACAAACAAAAAAAGCAGACTCTGGTGAAAGAATCTGCTTTTAATATATGTATTAGTTTTGGATACTAGTTACTGATAATAGATCCACTTGTTATCAACAAGTCTGTATTGTTACCGTCTATAAATATTGTTCCGCTGCTACTGATAGTAACAGATCATCTATTTGCTGGCGGAAGCAATGTGCCAGTACCACCATTATTGAGATTTATTCTTCTTTTGTATTTTGTTCTGATAGATAATGTCTCTAAGAATTTCGTGAACTTCACTAATCTTTTTTTATATCTCTTGATAAGAGTAGATATATTGCCTTCTGGTCCTGTTATCAACAATCCAGTAAAGAGGTCATTTGTAGCTAAGATACCATTTCCACAAACACGATCATAAAAACTTGGTGAAAGATCTCCGTTTGGACAAACATCTCTCAAAAGAGCGAAGACACTATTGCCTCCATTACCGTTGAAAGTTCCTCCTCCTCAACCGCCTCCTCCTCAACCATATTGAGCGAATGCACTAGATCAAAATACTGCAAATGCAAATACTGCAATTCAGGTTAATAAAGTTTTTACTGACATAATTCGTCGGGGCTACAATTTAAATTTCTATCGTTAGTATCCAGTATACTATTTTTTGTAAAAGCTGTGTCAAGACAATCAGATTCTGTCAATATATATATTCTTAGCATGTGCTACTTAGTCAAAGTGTGCGTAGAAACTATTGTATCGAGACTTGCCTTGCTCTAAGTAGGTCTGTTTTTCGCAGTAAATATTTATAATAAATTTATAATAGCATTGACAAATATTACTATGTACGTGTTTATATCAATCAATCTCTTTTACATGGACGTTTTATTGTCCACTATCTCCTGTCATAAGTTTTGGTCATAGCTCAGGTGGAAACCAGGTAGGTAAAACTTCTTTTGCTTGGATAATCTTGGCTTTTTGCAGAGTTATATCAGCATATTTGTTTATTATCGTAGATCCTATGCCCCAAACGAGCGTACTAAGAGATACAATGCTCAGTATCATAAAATAGGGTAAGGTTAATAGGCGTTTTGGATTCTTGTAGAAAAGACTGTGGACAATAGTAAATACAAGCCAAGCTCATACACTTGCTGCAAGATACAAACGCACGGTACCCATATACCAATAGGTTTGAACAATCCGTAGTCCGCACAAGACACTTACAAGCATAGCAATATCTTCTATATCCATAACTCTTTGCCCAAATACCAATGTTTGCTCGCTTATCAATTTTGTGTTGAGCATGATGCTGGCAAGGAGCAGTCCCGTCCAACCAAGGATGATATGCGACCGTTCACCAACACTGATCTGTTGGATAATACTTCGGAGCAAGATAATAATTAATGGCAGGGTGAGATAGTGAGTATTGATGGTTTTGATCTGGTTGCTGAGGCTCGTATGTGCTGTATTCAAATGTCTAGCAATGAGTATTGGTATGTACCCTATTCACATCCGGATAATAAATTCGTTATTCAAAAATGCTCACCAAAACAAAAAGGTAATGACAATGAGGCTATTGATCAATAATCTGTGATTCATAGGATGGCAGTAGGTAAATTGGGATTATGGTGTGAAGTAGGTATTTATTCGAGTAATCCAGGGACGGAATCCATTTTGTGCTATTTGCAACAAATAAACTTGATCAACAACTTCGCCATTTTTGGGCTGTGGTATTGCACGTAAATTGTATAGTTGAGCAAGATAATCGTTTGCTTGAGGTGCTCCTTCAAATGTAGTGAGGGCTCGTTTCAACCGTAGTGTTTTTACTTCTTGTCCGGCTCTTGGTTTAAGATTAGCAATAATCTGATGTGCTCGTCCAAATTGTCTACTGTGGATAGTGTATCGTGCCATAATGTAAGGAATATCAACGCTACTAATAGGTACCGGCAGTCATTGGAATGTATCCAAGGCAGTCTCGTTATCACCTTTGGCTAGTGACCTCAGTCCCTCCATAAATACCAGCTGTCCGGTGTTGATATTGAGTTCTACTAGTTCTGCGTAGCTATCATCAGATCGTTTCCCCTGTTGAAGTTCGTTATAGAGTTTCTTGATAAGTATATGATGGAGCTGTGTGAAAAGAGCTCCCTGCTGTTGTTGCTGAGTAAGAGGATTAGTGACTCAAGTCAATAACACTATACCTTTCCTAATATAATTTTCTGCAACATCATATTGTTTCAGTTCTCTATGGATACGTCAGGCTATTTCATGGTTTCCCGGACTTGTTCCGAGGGCGTAGTTGATAGAATTCTCGAGTTGTTTTATTAATGCAGTATTGTTTTGAAGATGTGCTACTTTGAGCATATCAGTAAGCAATTCCATAGCATTGGGGAATAGTTCGTATCCCTGTTGAAATCGACTCATAGCGGTTGCATAATCTTTTTTGACAAGAAAAGTTCTTGCAAGTCGCAGGTAGGGTGTGACGCTTCCTGTTCCTTTTTCTTCTTTGGCCTTCAGAAACCAATTTTTGGCTGCACCAAGATCTTTCAGATCATAATAATTTCTTCCCAAAAATACTTTTGCATCAAATCCATAGACTGGATGATTGATAAGCTTGCTAAGATCTCCCGTGGAAAGATCTCTATTCCTGGTATAATAGTATACCACGCCGCGATAAAACATTATTTCTTGTGATATATAGCCACTGAGTGATGTATAAGTTTCAAACGCTTTTTTTGCGGGTGCATATATTCTTTGTTGCCTAAGGGCAATTCCATTGTATGCTCGGCCCAGCGGTGCAAGGGGATCATAAGTAATACTGTCTTGAGCTAAGATGGCACATTCCAACCATTTCTTCTGATCACAATATAGTGATGCTCTCAGTGCTAAAATCAAGCCTATAACTCCAGGATCTTTCGCCTTTAGTGTGCTGAGTAATCTTTCTGCTTCTTCAGGAGTACCTTT
Source organism: uncultured Candidatus Peribacteria bacterium (assembly GCA_964563595.1). Lineage (GTDB taxonomy): Bacteria > Patescibacteriota > Gracilibacteria > Absconditabacterales > Absconditicoccaceae > CALMFT01. The sequence continues at coordinate 22,573 of CAZLWR010000016.1, forward strand.
TCCCTTGAGATATCCCGCTTTGAGGATAGTAGTTCGTCGTGTAGGATAGGCACCGGGTGAAGTGGCTTGCATACCGGTCCAGACATGCATATATCCCAGTTTCAGGATAGCTGCTTGTTGCCACATTGTATCTTGTGTGGATGTACTGGGCGTATTGATAATTTCTTGATATGACCCTTTGCTCCACAAACTAGCGATGGTATCGTTGCCTGAAACTTCTTTGCTGACCTGCCATACAAAGGTCAAAACCAATCCTATCAGTGCTTGTACTGCTAAAAATCGTATAAGTATAGTGCGAACTGTTTTGGAAATATGCATAAAAATAAGAACTATAATCTGATAAAGATT
>CAZLWR010000017.1:0-21939 GCA_964563595.1 uncultured Candidatus Peribacteria bacterium
ATTAAGTGATTTTGATATATGTTTACCAGCAAAATAGATGATTAAGGTTGAGTAAAGGTGGATGAATATGTTGTGTATTGTATCATCTTAGTATGATATTATTTATATGATATATTCTGAAAGATGAAAAGAAACAATTTGGTAATTACTGGCTTGGCCAGTATGTTGGCTTTGTCGTGAGTGGCTGTATTTGCAAATAATATGGGCACACCCGCCTCAAACACAAACACTAAAACCACAATGACCGCTACTGCAAAATCTGCAAAAGGATTTGGTGGTATGTTCGCTGGAGAATTTGGCTGAAAGTGAGGTAAATGATGACATGGTGGTCGTCATGGACCGAGATTAAATACTGAAGCACAAGCAGCGTTAACTGCCAATGATTACAATGCTTTCGTGACTGCAATAAAAGGAACTCCCATGGAAGGCAATGTAACTCAGGAACAATTCGCGAAAATGATTACGAGGGAGGCAAAGCAGAAAGCGAAAAAAGCTGCTATCGCGGCAAATGATTACGCTGCTTTTGTGAAAGCGAGCACTCCAACTCAAGAAGAGTTTAATGATATCGTAACGAGAGAGAAAAGCAGAATTTCAATTGATGCGGCCGTTCAAGCCAATGATTACAATGCTTTCGTGACTGCAATAAAAGGAACTCCCATGGAAGGCAATGTAACTCAGGAACAATTCGCGAAAATGATAAATCATAGAAAAGCAAAAGGTATGAATATCATGCCTCAATAGCACCAACCCGTAGATCGACAATATATGGTCCTAGTGGTGAGTTATTAACGCAGTTAGGTTTATACCACTGTTTGCTTATCCTCCCTTTGATGCAAAGGGAGGATTTGATATAGTAAATAAGCCTGTTGTAAATCTAAATCATCTTATTTTGAAATAATTATGTTTGTAATAAGGAGAACGATTTTTATATTTATAATTCTTTAATTTTTATAGTATCAATTATGTATCAAAGAACACTTTTCGCATTATTTGTTATAGTTGCCCTTACGGTACAGGGATGTAGCATGGCACCAAAAACCGGTACCGTAGTAGAACCCTCAGGAACCAATACAATGGTTGAGACTACGACAGTTGAAACAAGCACCGTTGTAGAAACTACAACAGGTTCTACTCCGACACCTACAGCTGAACCAGTAGCAACACAGTCTATCAATGGTACTTTCCAGTTGAGCACTACTTATGAAGTCCCAGGAGGTGAACAAGAATCTCTCAATGCTAAAGTTACTATTGCTAACAACGTAATCACTGCCGTAGAAGCAAAAAATGTAGCAATTCTTCCTAAGAGTGTATGATTCCAGGATAAGTTTATCGCTGGTATTGCTGGACAAATCGTTGGTAAAAATATCAAGGATGTTCAAGTAACCCATGTTAATGGTTCAAGTCTAACCGCAAAGGCTTTTGATAGAGCTCTTCACGAATTAGAGTAATAATTATATATCTAATGGAACAGTATATTTTCCATAAAGAAACTTGTGGTACCGTCTTGACGGTTGACATCATGTCTTTAAACAATCCTGCGGCAATTGTACAGGATTGTTTTTCACTTTGTGAAAAATTCGAACAACGTTATTCAAGATTCATACCATGAAACTGGCTTGATACTATCAATAAACAACAAAACGAAAGCATTGTTCTTGATGAAGAAAGTTATGGACTCATCACATTGATGCTGGAGCTTGCTGAAAAAACTGGATGACTTTTCGATCCGACTATTATCGCTACCTTGGAATCATATGGCTATGACAAAGATTACTCATTTCAGAAAAAACAATGATGACCTGTTGGTTATCAGCATATTGAATTGCTTGATCATGCCATGATTTTACGCAATGGTGTGAAAATAGAGTTTGGTACGATTTGAAAATGATATTTATTGGACGTAATGGCCAAAAAGTTACAGGAATCGGGCATCAATCATTTTCTGCTGGATTTTGGTGGGGATATATTTGGGCAATGATGATATGAGGTGGGACTTGAAAATCCTTTCGATTTGGATCAGGTTATTGGCACTATAAAAGTTGATAATATAGGAATTGCTTCTAGTAATGGTAAGAAAAGAACGGTAGGAGATTTTCATCATTTGTTGGATGCACGCACCTGAAAACCTGTTATGGACATTGCTGGTGTATATATCGCTGCTCAAACCTGATTACTTGCTGATACTTACAGTACAGCTGTTTTTGTATCATGAGCAGAGCGCGCTCAAAAACTCTTAGAAACTACCGATGAGATAACTGGTTTGATTGTTTTTTCTGACTGATCATATTGGAAAAAACATGATTATCCGGGTGAATTATTTATGTAACTTATGTGATTACATAAAATCCCAACAAGAAAATACTTGTGGGATCAATAACTTCTTACCAACCCCACAAGTAAAAACTTTGTGAAACCAGTTGATATAACCTTTAGCGGATATCAATACATTGTCCTTCGTGGATGAGCACTCCTTGAGCATAGTCGGCATTGTTGCCGCGATGCCCTAATCTCGATGGAAAGTAACGAACATATTCCAGATGAGATATGATGACCAAAGCACTTTTCCCATGAAAGCCTTTGATCATACTCTCCAGCCAGTCAAAGTCGTAGGAGTGGTTGTTGTCGCTCCATAGTTGTCGGAAAGACCCGAAATAATTACATGGAAGTTCTCCCTGCAATACTTCTGCCGTTTCCAATCCTCTGTTGGCACTGGAAGTCCAGATTTCGACTTTTTCCCCTTCGTGGAGATAAGAGTTGATTTTTTCGGCCAATTGAAGAGCTTGAGCTCTTCCGGTTTCTGATATGCCGGGATTCGAACCGCCAGCATAATCCGCATGGCGCAGTAGAAATAGTTTAAAGTTCATAACAGTCTAGTTTACTTGTTTTTGAGTAAACATCATACTACTAGAAAAGTAATGTTTACTGTCAAGTATATATCTGAGATATGTATACTTTTGGCTCCATAATATCATAAAGACGCTCTTCGTGACGTTGTTCAGGCAGAGTAATTATCATTCATGATGATCATATAAGCTTTTTAGGATGAATTCTTTCTTGGTGATCAGTAGCAGTAATTGCATAAATCCCAATAGTTTCTTCAATATGAAATAATCTGAACTTGCATCTAGACCAAATTATTCATGTCAAATATATTGACATTTTCATATAAATATATACTAGCGTAAGAATCATTTATGTCATTATGATCCATTATGTCTTCTCACTCTGCTGGTTTTACTTTGGGGGCTTTTTTTGAAGAGAATGATATCCAGTTGACTCCACATGCTCCTGAGATTTGACAATCGATAGGTCAAGACGCGTTGAATACGCCTCCACCTATAGAATCATACAAAACACAAGCTACTATGCTAAGAAAAAGGAATATTATAATTGCACAGGTGGAGCTTCTTGAAGAAGAGGACCATCGTGCATCGGCATACTTGTTAGATAAGTCAAGAAAGTCATGAAAAGTAAAATTTGTACTAACTGATATCCTAAACCCTCGTAATCAATATAGATTTTCCCCAGATGGAGATGAACTCTGCATATTGCAATCTTGTTACAGAGATGCTAAAGTTGCGTACTTTTATACGGATAGAGGATTTAATCCTTCAGTTCTTTCTGAAGACGAAGTGTATGAAGTTAAAGAGCGAGCTGACTATATGAGTACATATAATCACGAGATAGATAAATTAAAAAAATATCTAGCTCAGCAATATAGTGATCTATATACCGCGAAGTTACTTCTACGACTGGAAAAAGTTAAAAATGATCCACAGTTTGAATGGAGCTTTGAGTCGCGACAAACTATTCAAAAAGAATACTTGCACGCAATAAGTCCATGAGTAGAAGGGACTGCAGACCAAATAAATAAGGACTTGAATCGAACAGATATATATCAGGGATGTGAGTTGCCCTGAACTGTAACAGGAATGAAGGAGTTACCAAACGGAGATTTGCTTGTGTATGTATCAATTAGTAAAGACATAAAGGCAAGCTATAAAATAGCTAATGATGGATATTGATTTGACGCATCAGAAATACGCGAAAAACTTGTTAATCAATCTATGGTGTTTAAGGTCACTCAAAAGTGATACTTCGCTAAGGGTAATACTAAAAGATTTTTATATGTAGAGCCTTTGTTGGACATGGTCAATGCTTCGGTAAATTATGCGAAAGTTCAAATGGTGTATGCTTGAAAGGAAGATATCTTATTTGAAAAATGGGCTGAGTCGTCTCTACTTTGATCGTTGTTATTTAGCATTGATAGTTATGAAACTACTGACAAGGCGTATATAAATCCCTCACTTTGACTCTGTTATGCTGATGGAATGAGCACGATAATTGAAAAAGACTTTTCACAGGAATTTGCACGTAGTATTATAGTTAACTGAAAACCAGATGCTATTATATTGACCTACAGTCGCACCAATGATCCAGATAAAATACACAAATGTGAGTTTTCACGAGATGAGTTACTGGCACTTAGTGCTTTCAGGATAAAAAGATAATAATGCTAGTTTATTTATTAAGATACTTTAAAAACACCTCGCGAGGTGTTTTTTCAAACACAATGTCTTAGTGAGTCTAATCAGTACTTGACGTTGGCATCAAGTCAAATATTGGCGATAAAGAATAACCATGAAAGCTTATCTATGGCCTTTCTGAGCTACTCATAATGTTTGTTGTAATGGGTTCTGTTGGTTCGGACATTACTAGTCAGGATCCATTACTTAGATTATTGTAAGCCGGAAAGGCATACTTGCTTATAAATCAAGTCAGGAGGAAAAGTATAAAAATGTAAGATACTATTGCGGCAACGGTTTTCATACTAATGGCTAACAATATAAAAGATTGTTTGGCATGTGCACCCTCTAGAGAAATATAACAATATTATGAATATATATGATTCTGGTTGCTGGTGGGTTTATAAAAAGCCAAAAAATAATCGTTAGATAGTCGCTTTCCTCTAACGGGTATTTACTCTCTTGAGCCTATATCCCGGACTTTCATAACTTCTTCAATAAAGGGCTGTAATTCCGTTTTGTCTTGTGAGGCCAAAATATCTAATCAACATACTAAAATATGGTTTTTGAGTAATGTTGCATTTGCACTTTTGAGCAGTCATATGGCAGCATTCATTTGTTGCACTATTTCAGGACAGGTTTTGTCTTGTTCGATCATGGCTCTAACTTTTTTGATCATCCCCTCGCTTTTTTTCATTCCAACTAAAACCTTTGTTCGAGATACTTTATTGGTGGATGTCATATCAAATTGGTTATAATATAAAAGAACCTATGGTAGGAGTTGATTTTGGCATTATAATCCTTATATGCCCAGTGGTTTAATATAGTTAATCCAATTTAAGGGCACCTGATCGTGCTCTTTTTTTTATACATAAGTTGAAATAATAATAGTTGTGGAGTGGCTAATTATAGCACGGTTTCACGTACAATCACTATTGCTTAGACTTATGTATACATATCTATTACTTTCCTCCTTGCTTCGCCTGATTACCGCTCTTTGGGTCTACAGGAGCAGCAGGTTTTTGAACACCACTTTTCGTGTCATCATTTGAACTCGAAGCGTTTCCTTGTTGTCATGTTGTTTGTTGAAAGTTCTTGTTTATGGAGTTTTTCATCGTTAAAGGTTTTTAATAATAAATCCCCTACCATAGGTAGAGGTATGGTACCCTTAGATTTTGATAATACAATAGGCACTTGGGTTTTAAGGCTAATGAGGATTGACATGCCGATTATAGAAATATGCCTTTGCGAACGTTACACATAGCAAATCTGATCCTATATTCGCCGTACGTATGGAGAGTGGCTTTTTTGTTTTCTGCTGAATAATGCTATCTCTTTCCTGCATGCGTAGACATTCCCGTAAAAAGCGATAGTTATAAATGTCCAATATAAGATATTAATTATATTATTTAGTCTATATACTGTGCTGAGAAAGTGATATAGTGGCTATAAAAAGTATGAAGATATGATCTGATCCGATTATTGATTTTACTGTGATTAGTACACCTATGCGGCTCTCATTAGGTAAATAAAAAGCACTGTTTTGTGCAAGGGATCAGGTTATTTCATATCTGTAAATAGCGAAAAGACAGAATTCTATCAGTATATAATTGCATTTACGTGGCACAGGAGGTATAATAGAGATGAAATCTATAATTTTTTGTAACTCATGTTATATATCCTCTTTTTAGTCTGACTCGCTTTGCTTATCAAATGAGCTGACTTTTTTGTTGACTGAGCGAGTGGCATTGCTAGAAAACTATGAATATCCCCTTTGCTTACGGGTCTGACCATTGTTGCTATGGGGACCTCTGCACCTGAGCTGTTTATCAATATCAATGCTGCCCTACAGGGGCATACAGACCTTGCAATGGGCAATATCATAGGCAGCAATATTTCCAATATCATGCTTATCGGTTGAATCGGGGCATTGTGTTGATGAATGTTTCTGAATAAAATCATTATAAAAAACTTCTTCATCTCGTTGTCCTTCGCTCTTCTATTGTGGGTCGTATCTTTTGAATGAGTAGCTGGCACTTCGGGTATATGATATATCGGTTGAGCAGTCTGTTTACTGGCACGAGTTTGATACATGTACTACATGATATATACCAAAGAAGTTCAAGAGCCAGAGATTGTGGATACGAAAGTGCGTTCGATCTGGCTGTTGTCTGGAATGATTCTTGCGTGATTGTTATGACTGTTTTATGGTAGCGAAATGGTGATTGCCAGTGCATTGAATATAGGTAGTGTATTTTGAATACCAGAAAGAATCATGGGTTTGGTAGTAGTAGCCATTGGTACATCTTTGCCGGAGCTGGTGACAACTATTGTAGCGGTGAGAAAATGACAATGTGCCCTATGAATAGGCAATATAGTAGGATCTAATATCTTTAATATATGACTCATAGGCTGACTGACCGCAATAATTCATCCTATAACTTTTTCTTCTCAGGTATATACTGATTTGTGATTCCTCTTTTTAGCTACCATTCTATTTATCCTCTTGGCTTATATGCAACCAAGATATAAAATTACCTTATTGCAATGAGTGTTACTGATAGTGTGTTATATTTCATATGTTGCTTACAGTATGTTTTCTTAATCTTTTATGATGACGCAAAGATTGTTGGCACTAATACAAAACGACTACGGCGTGTACTCTAATCTCAATGAATGTAACGACATAAAAGAATAAAAAACCGTTTTGTTCAAATAAAACAAAAGACACCCTTTGCGAGGTGTTTTTTAGTTATATTTTATAATCTGAATCCAAAGTGGGTCGATCGACGGGGATTGAACCCGCGACACTTGGAACCACAACCCAATGCTCTACCAACTGAGCTACGACCGACATGGATGTATGTATAATAATTTGTGATCCATCTTCAATTCTATTTTGATTCTTTTTCTAAGCGTTGCTTTCCTAGTGATGACTTTTTAGTACACTATTCCTTGTTTTGACATATTGTGATAAATATTTCAGGTTATACTTTTTATGTATTCAACTACTGAGCTATTTTTATTTACTTCAAGATAAAATCTCGTAATCTAGCTATTATGTCAATATGTGATATACTTGCATATCGTTTTCTTTAGGCTATATGAAGGCATTGCTCATGCAAATATTCTGTTCATTGTGACCTATATTTGCTTTTTTTATACTCTTTATAAGGAAAATATGCCGGTATTGTGAAGAAAGAAAGTGACTGATGGCATTAAACTAGCCGCAAGACTATCAGTGTTTTATGACTTGTACGTTCAGCAAAAAAAAGCTATCCGATTTCCTGAGGAGATTCAGGTAACCCAAGACTTGGTTGATCGAAATAGTATGGGAGAAAAAGAAAAAAAATTGTTTGAAAATTTGGTAGGTTACTTTGTAACATCAGAATTGTTAGTTCAGAATATACTTGGTGAGTCGTTTTACCCTTATATTTTTGACCCTAGAGTGAAGCAGGCTATGACTGTTCAGATGTTCATGGAAGATATTCATAGCGATTTCTTCGAGATTATTTTGAATACGTTCCAAATGGACAGAGAAAGAGCTTATAATATGACATCTACTCATCCGCTTTTGAAAAAAAAGCAAGAATGGGTTGCGGAGGCTGCCAACAAGATTAGTGTTTCCAACGGTGGCGTAGACCCAGATACTAAGGAGGGGAAAAAAGCCATTTTACATGCCATCCTACTAAGCTCTATTATTCAAGAAGGTATTTTCTTTTATAGTGCTTTTGCTTTGTTCTTGAGTATGAGAGAAACGGGTAAAATGAAGAATGTATGTAATGGTATTGATTTGGTATTGATTGATGAAAGTTTCCACCTGAAACTGTGATTGGAGCTCATATTGGCCATATTGGAGGAGTCACCCGAAATAGCAGAAGACGAGTCTTTCGTAAAGCTTATCAAAGATACTATCATAGAATGCACTGAATTAGAGTTAGAATTTGTGAAAGAGCAGTTTGGATGAAATACGATAAACTGATTAAGCTATGCTGAGATGGAACAATATCTCAAATATGTAACAGACAGAAGGCTTGAAGAACTTGGTTTTGGTGTCCATTATATGATACCCGACAATCCACTAAGATTTTTGAAAAAACAAGACCTTACTACCTTGCAGAACTTTTTTGAAACCACACCAATTAATTATACCAACTTTTAATCCTTTTATGATCTTAAAACTATACGTCATGGAAAACCAAGTTAGTATTTATGATGACAAAGGTATTGATGTGTGATTAAGGTGAACGCTTGCTTTAGCACATGAAGCAAGTCTCTTATCTATCGAGTGATGACAGGTCGGACAATATATATCCTGTAATACAAAACGTATTGGAGATGCCATATATACAAGGTATATGGGCCAATGAAAAACATACTTTGTGAGAACCAAGGAAATAGAACAAGCCTTGTTTGGAAACAAAAATCAAATTCTCGCCTCCTAGGTTCTAGGTATTTATCTTATGTTATAGCCAACCCATGGATCCGATAGTAGATAATAGAGCCACAAAGGAGATTGATGGTAAACCAATTTGATTTACGATTAGTTATTCTGCGGATAATATAGGCATAAAAGAAAGTGATGATAAACTAGATTATTCTGAAATTGACTGGAGTTTTGTAGATGGGATTGCGAAAAGGATGAATGCGAATAAACTCAAATACCCTAAAAATAACTTTAAAAAAGAAGTCCCAATAGATTTATTGCAACAAGCTCTCTTGAGGCATTTGAGGAAGATCTTGCAACCCATACCTTGAGATGACGAAACCATGGAAGAGCACCTCTATGCTATAGGTTGCAATGCTATGATGCTTGTAACACAGGTGCACAGAGTAAAGTCGAACTAGTTTGAACATATTTATATAACCAGGAGCTGATTGTCATGAAGCATTCAGAATATCAATATCTTGATGTATTGGAACGTGTAGCGAATTCCGGAGTCACTGTAGGAGCAGACCAAGAAAGAACAGGCACAGGGACCAAGAGATTGACTGGTCAACAAATGAGATTTGATCTGAGAGAATGATTCCCTTTGTTGACGACAAAAAGAGTTCATTTTCGTAATATTGTGCTTGAGCTTTTATGGATGTTGAGCGGAGAAACCAAAGTAAATTCTTTAGCTAAACAATGAGTACGTATTTGGAATGATGATGCCTATAGAGTATATCTTAATAAAATGAAAGTAACTTGAACGGAGGCATTGGAAAAAGATATGTATGAAAAGATGATTGCAGAGGACAATCAATTTGGAGATGAGCATTCTGATCTGTGACCTATTTATGGCAAACAACGAAGAAGCCTTAGCACCTATAAAAAGTATGCTGAGGGCGATCAATATGGTTTGTATACAAGAGATTGATTATTGTATGAAAAAGGAGAAGGTATTGATCAGGTAAGTAACCTTATTGTGTGACTCAAACATAGGCCCTACGATAGATGACATATCTTAGACGCTCGAAATGTTGCTGAGTTGGACCAGATGGGGTTGCGTCCTTGTCACCATCAATCCCAGTATCTTGTATCTGAAATAGCCTGAAAAAAGTATCTTGATTGTGTATTGAATCAAAGATCTGGAGATTTGTTTTTGGGAGTCCCTTATAATATCGCATCGTATGCATTACTGACCCATATGCTCTCCCAATGTATTGATGCTATTCCGGGCGAGTTGATTCACACTATTGGGGATGCCCATATTTATATGAACCATCTTTCGCAAGTACAAGAGATATTAACAAGGACACCTAGAGAATTACCAAAGTTGGGATTAAACAAAGAAATAAAAGATATCTTTTCCTTTACGCCTGAGGATATAAAACTCATAAATTATAACCCCCATTCCTCTATAAAGGCAGAACTAAGAGTATGATAATGAATTTTGTAGCTAAAACTCATATGAAAAGAAATAAATGACTAGGTTCTATTGAATTGATTTGCGGCAGTATGTTTTCGTGAAAAACAGAAGAGTTTATTCGTAGAGTAAAAAGAGCAGTTATAGCCAAACAAAAAGTATTGTTATTTAAGCCGAAAATAGATGATCGTTATGAGGCAAATCATATCATCTCTCATGATGGTCATAAAGTAGAATCAATGGTAGTGAGTAAAACGAGTGATATTGTTGATGCTATACAAGATAAGCAGATAGATGTTATAGGTATAGATGAAGTGCAGTTTTTTGATCAGCATATTATTAATTTATGTAACAAACTTGCTGATAATGGAGTAAGAGTTATTTTGGCGGGCTTGGATTTGGACTATGTTGGTAGGCCTTTTGGTCCTATGCCAAGTTTGATGGCCATTGCGGATGATGTGACCAAACTGCATGCTATTTGTACAAAGTGTGGTGCGAATGCTCACTATAGTTATCGTATGTCCCCCTCAAATAAACAGGTATTGGTTGCTGGGGCTGATTCGTATATGGCATTGTGTAGAAGTTGTTATAATGAATTGAAGGAAAGCTAACAGGAGCATCCATAAGAACATAACATATTTACTTGTATGACACCATATCGCCATGTCTTGAATCTTAAGAAGGGTCCCTGAAAACTTTGAACCAAGTAGCTATACTGTCAGACATTGTGATCCTGATTGAGCTTTGCTTTCATCTAAAAAAAATCTCATAACATCTGTTCTCGAACTGAAAGGATTTATTACTAACTTGCCCAAGTTTAGTTATGTGTCGGTACTAACCTGAACCTTAAACGGTGAGCCTATGGAGTTTACAGATGACTGAGATGGTATCAATCGACAGAAATAGGGCCCAATATGTAGTTGCTAGAAATTGTCCATTTTCCTATAAAAAAGCTTGGATAAAGAAAGCTTATAACTATATACAAATACTTATTCATTTAATACAACATATGGGCCAGTGACTATTGTTTGCTGAAGCGGTTGAGAGTACAGCACGAGCTGAACTGTCCGCTTGAGAAGCTTGAATTCATTCCTATAGAGGCAATGCGATTGTGAATATACTTATTGATAAAGGAAGGAATTATGTTACTGTGGAGGGAGACGTAAAACCCGTAAACAGATCTAAAAAGCTCAAAGAAGAACCGCGACCTAAAGATGTAAGTTTCTTGAATCACTAAGGCTCACTTTTTATTTTAATTTAGCTTATACCATGGCTCACTGATTAAATTGTAATTGCACTGCTTGTAGACTAAGTGTCCAGGATGATGTTTTCAACGCCTCTCAGGGTCAACCAAAACGATGGCTAGATAAGAATAGTTCTGCTAATGCTACTAGTGGAGCCATCCAGAATAGTTTTGATTTCGAAGCTGATGCAAGAAAAAGGGCTGCTGATCCTACGCAGGAACTTGATGATAATTGAGATGTGCGTATATCAAATAACTTTAGCTGACGATAGAAGGATAGTATCAATTTTAGTTCATTGCGACTTTGATATATGCAGAATAATAAAAATATCCCAAAAAAGCCTCTTGTGGGATCTGATGGATGAGGCTTTTCTCAAACGTCCCGCTGAGGCGATCCCAAGCCATTAGCCACTATAGTGAAAGCAATCCATGCCGATCTCCTAAAAAATCAAGAACCCGTAAGCATATATGTACCAGAAAAACAAAACTAACACCCTTATTTATCAGCTTATTGAGCGGCTTATGACCAAGACAGTTATCCATCGTGATGGTAGTATAGAACTTTTTCAAACAGAGAAAATTATTGATGCAATTAAATATCTTTTTGAAGGAAATCGTGTCATTGATCCTTTCATGATCATGTTTAAGATTATCAAGAATTTTGAATTAAAACTACCGGATCAGATCAGAACTGAGGAGATAGATCAATTGTTGCTTAAGTCGCTTGAGTGACTCATTCCAGAAGATCCTGATTATGATGCATTGGCGACCAAACAGGTGAATAAGATGGTAGAAAAAACGGTAAATAGGAAGTTTCAATCTTTTTCAGAATATATCGCTTATGGTGTGGAGCAAGATCTCTTGGATCCTAGATTGTTGGAATTTGATTTGAGCAGGTTGGAATTCGCTATGGACTATGAAAGAGATCTATTGCGGACCTATTTTGGTTTGGATACCGTCAAACACAGATATATGATTAGGGATCACGATAAGGCACTTTTGGAGAAACCACAATGGATGTGGATGAGAGTTGCTATGGGTTTGAGTTTCAATGAATCTGATAAAGAAGACTTTGCCATAAAAATTTATAATAAGCTGAGTAGATTTAAATATTTGCACGCTACTCCAACGCTTATGAATTCTGGTACGAAATTTCATCAGCTTATTTCTTGTTTTATAGGAGTAGTTGAAGATGATTTGGTCAGTATTATGGATAAGGCGAAGGAATCAGCCTTGTATGTTAAGTATACGGGTGGAGTTGCTATGTCTGTCACTAAGTTGAGAGCACTTGGATCACCGATTAGATCCATCAATACTAATTCTTGCGGACCGATTCCTTTTATCAAGATTTTTGATACAACTATTAACTCCGTAGTAGTAGGCGGTAAAAGAGCTGCGAATATTGTGGTCTATATGGAGCCACGACATAAAAATATCTATGATTTCTTGGATTTGAAGGAAACCAATGGAGACGATGCAGTGAGAGCAAGAAAAATCAATACAGCATTGTGGATTCCAGACTTGTTTATGAAGCAGGTAGAGAAAAATGGGGACTGGTATCTATTTGACCCTGCTTTGGCTAAGTGATTAGACGAGTCCTGGGGCGATGAGTTTGAAACACTCTATTGGAAGTATGTGGAACAAGTTGATAAAGGTGAAATGAAAAATGTTACCAAAGTAAGAGCTCAAGAATTATATAAAGATATTCTGATGAGAGCTGCCAAAACAGGTAATTATCGACTTAATTTCAAAGATGCTCACAATAGAGCAAATCAAGCAAAACCTTATGCACTGATTCATAGTACCAATATGTGTACAGAAATTAGTATTGCTAATAGGCCCGATAGTACCGCAACTTGTACGCTCGCCTCACTCAATCTTTGCAAATTCGTTTTAAAGAATACAACAGAAACACTTTCTTCGGCAATGAGTTTTGAAGATAAGCTTGCTCGTCTTGATCGAGATGATCTAGAGGAGACAGTGAAGATAGCAATTCAAGCATTGGACAATGTTATAGATATCAACTACTTCCCTACTCCAGAATCCAAAAAGAATTCTTTCGATCTTAGGCCTCTGGGCTTGGGCGTCATGTGATTTGGTGAGATGTTGATCGACTTGGGTATTGCTTATGACAGCGAAGAGGCTGTAAAAATATCTGATCTGCTTGGAGCATTTATCTACAAACATGCACTCGATACCTCAAAAGAGCTTGCTAAAACTAGGGGTACCTTTGCTGATTACCATGAGGGCTATGGATATGAACCAAGAAGAAATATTTTGTTGTTGAGTATCGCACCAACGGCAAGTATTAGTAATATAGCTGGTACTAGCAGCTGTATAGAGCCGTTTTACGCGAATGTTTACTCCAGGGAAACGACGTCCGGTAAGTTTACTATTATTGTCAGACAGCTTATCGAGGAATTGAAGGCGAAAGGAATGTGGAATGAAGATGTAAAGAATCAGATTATCAATAATAATGGAAGTATTTCCCACATCAACAGTCTAGATGGCATCATCAATAAGGCCGTATACAAGACTGTTTATGAATCTGACCCGCTTGCTCAGGTAGATATTGCTGCTGCATGGCAAAAGCACGTTGATCAGGGTATCTCTAGAAATATTTATGCAACTGAAGATCGAAGAGATAGATTGGGTGATGTATATATGTATGCACGAAAGCAAGGGCTCAAAGGTACTTATTATTGCTTTATAGAAAAAACTATCAAGGGTGAGAAATATACTCAAGATGTAAATAAAAGAGGCGAAAGAAGATGATTTGGTGCTGCAGGATTTGAGTCTGAAGAGTCCAAGCTTATAGCGGGTACCGAATGATCTGCAAAAAGAGGCTTTGGAGCATTGGCACAAAAAGAAATCGCTGCCTTTAATGATCCGGATGCTGTTGTTTATGATGGTATGACTAAGTCTGAAATAGAATCCAAGCTTATTGCCGAAAAGTGACAAGAATATGTAGATAAACTGAAATCAGGCGAGCTCTATGCCGCTTGAGAATGCCCTGTCAATCCATTTGAAAAGGTGATGTGTGATAGCTGCCAATAGTTTCTTGAAGTTTCATTATCTATTGACATTATTAATAATTATCTTATATTTATAGTATATTTATTCACTATAAATGTAGATCTATGTTACATTCCGAAAATAGTGCTGAGTCGGCACTTCCCCAGTGATATGCGATTTCTAGTAATAGCAAAAGTACTATTATAGCCCCTCCGGCGTGAAAAGTCATTTTCTGACAAGAACAAGGAGATCATATTGATCTCGAAAGGGTTCTTATGAATTTTGATCCTACGTATTATTGATACAAATTGCATTCCGGAAACGATGTTACGAATCTAAAGTTGTTTAGTGTTGAGAAAGACTATAAAGTTTATGAGTACGAAGGTAATAGGTTTTGAAAAAAAGCTAAATATTACTTTATTGAAATAGATGAGTGAAAAGAGAACACTGTTGTCCCTTCAATAAAGCGTCTTTATCTACAAACTTTGAGGGCTTGAGCGGAAGTAATAAAAAATAGATTGCAGAAAGATCCGATATTCTTTGGACGATTTACGGCAGCCTACCCCAGAGATGAAATAGTAGACAACAATATTCTTCCTACGGTTAAAAACGCTATACAATTATACTTATATGATTATGGTTTCAAAGCTGATAAGGGGCTCCGTATAAGCACTCAATCCTATTCGGGTTATGGCGAAGTGCCTCATGGAACTTTTTATATTGAAGGAAGCTATTTTCTTCCCAAAAGAGAGGGGAGACTAATGGTGCAGTTTTGAGAAATGCCCTATGGGGACCAGGAATGGAATGATTCCTTCGAGATCAATACTGAACAATTGCCCAGTGTAATGGAAATAAAGAGCTTCATCAACTCGTTGGGATATCGAGAAGGCGTGGAAGTACTGTGAAATGACTTAGCTTCTTTTAAGCTTAGACTGTCCAAACATCTTTTTAAAACACCAATAGTGGAATATACATTCGACTCGAAAAGTAAATTTTTTCATGGAATGTTCGAAGGTGAACATAAAATGACTCGATGGGCGTTACAACAAAGGATAACTACCATAAAAGAATCTTATGATAGGAGAGAGGCCCTAAAAAGTCAATTATAAAAGTATCACTTTAAAATGATAAAGAACCTAATTTGCTTAGGTTTTTTTTATTGCTTTTAGATTCTTCCCGCAGCAAAGTACTGTATAAGTCTGATTATGGTATAAGAGAAAACAACAATTGCCAGTCCAATGAGACTGTATTTGATTCCGTCAGCTGCTTTGCTTGCTTCTTTAGAGTTGGTACCGCCCTGGAAGACATACTTGAGTCAGCTTATGACCAAGCCCAAAAATGCTATGGTTCCAATGAAAAAGGTCGCTGCTAAAAATAGGTCTGCAACAAATAAATTGGGATCGTTCGCCTCGTCAGGATCCATATTTTTCTTGATTCCTATGAGCTGATTATAATCAAATTGGCAGGTCCCTCCAAGCAATTGCTCTGTTGTACACTCAATGGCTTGTTGGGCTAGGATAATATCCTCCATAACTGGGTAGCTAATAAGTAATAATACACTTATTATAGACAATGCCGCCACAATTTGCAAATTACTCTCCTGTTTTATGAAATTCTTATTCTTGTATCTTTTTCGCCTCTTCTTTCGAAATACCAAGTTGTTCAGCAATAGGTTCCTTGGTCTTTGCTTTTTCTAGTATTTTTACTTGAGCTCTTGGTCCTCTAAACACTGCTCCTTCCGGTGCCTTTCCTACTATTTCGCCCAACAAAGCGTTGTGCCCAATACATCTTCCTTCTAATCCATTGTACTGTATGGTGTCTCATTTTTTGGGATAGTCAGCGGTTTCCTGAAGGTATCGATATCTTTCGTATACCATGCTACATTTTAACTTTCCACATCTACCCTTGAGTTTTTCAATGTCCCTTCCCTCTAGGGATTGCATAACTACGTTTTCCATGTCAATAGTTGGCAGCACTCCCAAACTGCAACAACCCATTGGTCCACATCAGCATTCCGTGAGTCGCTCACTTGCTTGGGGATGGAGCCTTACCATATCTCTTGCTCCTACTTGGTAGAAAAAGAAATTGACGGGAATCAAAGGACGGAAAATTTTCAAAAATTCTACAAAGTCCAGTCTCTCTTCACAGTAAAAATAGAAATACACCATATCACCATTGAGGCTAGATCTTGCATTGATAGGCTTCGCTTGTTTGAATTTAGCTTTAAAATGTTTTTTGAAGATCTCAAAATAATCTGACGCTTTTGTTTGATTGTGTATAAATTGTTGTTTCTCTTCTGGCTTAAGAATACGGACGAACTGTCACTCTTTTTGGCTAGGGACTTCAAAACCGATAATATTACCTACCATATATTTGACTTTGTTTTCTTCGGTAATACTATACATAATCTGCTCCCCTGGTTTAAAGTCGCTTATGGACTGTCATGCCTTGAGAGGTATTTTTACTGGCTTGATGATAAGTCGATCCAATACATAGAGCACTGGTAGCGTATTTTCTGTATCTATGGTGGTCGGAGTATGTTCTTGTATTTCAGACATAAAAAAGTACGGTTAGTATGCTAAAAGTTGAGCAATTCTGCTCATTGTTGTAATTATATTGGAACTTCATACAAATAAAAAATGATAAGATTGGATAAGTATGTGAGCGGTTTGTGACTTTTTTCTAGGTCTGAGGTAGCACAGTGGTGTAAAGCATGATGCATTTTGGTAGATGGTCAGATTATCAAAAAATCTGATACAAAAATTCCTCGGTGAGCCAAGATGGATATCATGTTGGGAGGCGAAGATCAGGAAGATAACCTGAGTATTGAGGTAAGGGAAAAGGTTACTATCCTGTTGTATAAGCCAAAGGGTTTCGTTTGTAGTGACGTGGTAGACGGCTGACATCCAAGTTATAAAGAACTTATTGAAGCTTGCCCTTATCGTGAAATGTTACATGTTGCTGGAAGGTTGGATCAAGATACAACGGGTTTGGTTGTTGTGACTAGTGATGGCGAACTCAATCATCGTATTATTTCTCCCAAGCACAAACTCGTAAAAACCTATATCGTAAGCTGTAGGCTCCCAGTGTCTGACATGATGAGACAGCAGCTGGAGAACGGCGTCGTACTGGACGATGGATATAAAACGCTCCCCGCAGTAGTCAAACAAGATGCTACTCTTGCGACTAGGATTACGTTGCAGATTACTGAAGGAAAATATCATCAGGTCAAAAGAATGCTAGAAGCCATAGGGAATGAGGTCATAGAGCTCCATAGAGAATCTATTGGTCCTTGGAGTTTGGATGGACTGAAAGAATGAGAACGAAGATATTTGGAACAATAAAAAAGACCTACTGATCTGCACAATGGTGCAGGGTAGGTCGAGGCTAGGAAAAACCTTTGTTTGATAGTTCTAGGTCGCTTCCGACCCTTCTTCTTTGCCGCCCTCTTTGAGTTGACGTACCTCGTTTTCGAGTGCTTCCACTCGTTTTTTGAGGTTTTCAATATCTTGGAACCGAGAATAGAGTCCGATTCCACCAATGATTGCGAGTATGCCGACGAATATCCCCATAATATGTTCAGTAAGGTGGTTTTATCCCTACGTGATTAGATATAAGAAATACCTATGCTTTGTCAAAAGTCTTTCCGACGCCGTTGCTAATTTCTTGCAATTACATGCAATTATGCTATGTTATGGCTACATAGAGTATCATTTATCGTTTGGTCTACAGTATATGTATACTGATTTCAAAACTGCTTATCTTCGTTTGCAGGAGATAGCTCAGATTATAAAATCGAGCACGATTATTGATATAGAAGAATTGGTTCAACTACAGGCTGAAGCGAAAAGTCTGTATGAGTTTTTACAGTCTAAATTACTCAGCTCCCCTGCTCAAGATGATGCAATCGTACAATAGAGAAGGATTCACTCAGTGGATAGTGTTGGTATTGGTAGCTTTGATGCTTGGAGGTCTTTTGTTCATTAAATTTACGGGGCGTCAGGATATTTTCAGCTATCAAGGAATCAGGTCTACCACTCCGGGATTTGGCCTTTATAATTCAGGAGTTCAATCTATAAATAGCTGGCTCAAATACGAAACGGGCGATGTAACCGCTTCACTCAAACAAGGTATCCAGTTCTTGCAAGATGCTTACAGTAACACACAGGACAAACAATTGTTACAACTGCTCTCTGGTCAACTAGAGAAAGCAAAGTCATTGGATTTTATCAATACCACTACCACTTGTTTTGATATACTACAGAGTTGATTTATTACTATGGGTGGTATTCTTGATCAATATGAAACCCTAACAAGCGGCTTCCAGAGTGTTAATAAGGGTCTGCAGGAGGCAATTAGCGTCTTGCCCGCGAGTGCTACCAAAGAGTGCCTCACAAAATATAAAAATAATCTAAAAAACTCTTTAGAAGGTCTGGTGCTAACCTATAAAAACATCGATGTACTTTCGCAACAATATGATTTTATAGTTGGTGGCTACACAAAAGTATTGGGTAGTTGCGAGTCTTTGCAAGAAATCCTTGCTGATATGGATAACTTATATATCAAGCTGAAAACGACTAACGATGTAATTACTAGTGTACAAAAGCATCTTGATGCGAATGATGTAGAAAAATACAATGAACTATGCGGTTACGGTACGATACAGTGACTCAGCGGCTTGCAGGTGGAATCCCGGAGACTGGTTAAATCTTTTGGTGCACTTACTGCCCCAGCACTTCAAAAAGTCAATAATGTGTCAGAGTATATTGAAGAACTTCAACAACAAATTATAACTATCTCAGGTGATGACACTAAAAAGCGGTGGCAACAATTATTCCAATAAATGGAGATAGTGTTGCTCTATAACAGCCTCTAGTGTTTTGTCAATGCGATATCCTCCTTGGATTTGCAAAAAAATCTTTATATAAGTATAGTACATATATGAGCTGGCTTTTAGTGGTCATTTTACTGTGAATTATTGGGCGATGAGTTGCTCAGATTATTTTTTATTTACAAAAAAAGCACCTTGCTACACAGTCGGCAAATATGAGGTTTTTGCTGGTAAGAATACCTATGGATCTATCTGTAGATGCGGCAAAGTCTACTATTCAGTCTATGAAACAAAATATCGAACTGATGAATCAGTTCTTAAAAAATATTATGAGTTTGTATCAAGAAGACAATAAATACAGATGGTTTGGTCAGCCCTATATTACCTTGGAGCTTGTTGGAGAAGAAGAGTCGATAAAGTTTATTATTTGATGTCCCAAAGAATATATCGCATATATCGAACAATCTATAGGATCTTTTTATCCTGGAAGTAGTGTGGATTATGTCAAAATGCCAAAACTTTTAGTGGAATGAAAGTACGCCAGTGGTGGTACCTTGGTCTTAAATAAACCATTTCAACTTCCTATCAAAACCTACGAACAGTTTGAGGCTGATCCCATGGATAGTATTTTGTCTTCATTTAGTAAGATCACCTATGATGAGACATTGGCTATTCAGGTAGTCATAAAACCCCTCCATGAGTCATTTATACGTCATGAGAGGAATGGTCTTGATGGCATAAAAAAACCCAAGAAATGATTTGATTTTCTGAGTTTCTTGGGCAGCTTATTCAGTAATATAAGTAAAACAGCTGAAGACAAAAAAGAACCTGAGAAAAAGGAGGAGAAACCTTTGTTTAACTCTTCTCAGTCTGGCGATATTGACAAAAAATTTGATGACGAGTTATTTGATGTCCAGGTTAGGCTTTTTGCCGCCTCCCCTTCCTATGAGAGATCTGAGCTTATTATTCAGGATATGATTAGATTGTTCTGACAATACACGTATTCAGGGCTAAATAATTTCAAGTTTAAAGGCTTGCATGGTCTAGGAGAATTCGCAAAAGATATGGTTGCGAGAGTGTGGACTAAAACTTTTTCACGAACTGAGTGGTTTAAAAAACCTCCTCAAACTATCTTGAGTATCAAGGAGCTCTCTTCGCTCTATCATTTCCCCAATGCGAAGTTCAACAAAAATCCTAGAATAAAATGGCAAAAGTATAAGGTAGTACCAGCTCCCGATCATCTTCCCAAAGAGTGATTATTGATTGGCTACAATATATATTCTTGAGTTCACAAGGAAATTAGAATTACCGATCAGGATAGATTTAGACATTTTTATTGTATCGGGCAAACGGGTACTGGTAAAACGACTGCCCTTTTGGCTATGGCAAAAGATGATTTGGTCAACGGTAAAGGTTTCACTTTTATTGATCCGCATGGAGATTTTTGTGAGAACCTCTTGGACTATTTCCCCAAAGAAAGAATTGATGATCTGATTTATTTTAATGTTGCAGATTTCAATAACCCTATAGCCTTCAACGTTTTGGAGGCAGGTACGCCAGAGGAAAGAGATGTTATCGTATCGGACTTGATAGAGATGTTTGTAAGTATGTATGGACATGAAATATTCTGACCGCGTATTCAGGATTACTTCCGTAATGCTTGTTATTGCTTGATGGAGCAACCGGATGGAGGAACCATGTCGGAGATTGTCAGATTATTTGTTGATAAAGCATTTAACAAGATCAAGGTTGATAAAATAACCAATCCAGTTGTCAGACATTGGCGAGACAAGACCTACAATGCAATGGGCGATAAAGAAAAACAAGAAATGATACCTTACTTCCAGGCGAAATTTTCTCCATTTACCGATAATAGTATTGTTCGTAATATTGTCGGACAACCGCAAAGTAGTTTCAATATGTTTGATGCTATGCAACAAAATAAGATTATTCTTGTTAACCTCAGTAAAGGACTTTTGGGAGAAGAAAGCAGCCAATTACTTGGTAGATTCCTTTCGACTCAAATAAAAGTGGCAGCCTTAAGAAGAGCAAGTATCCCAGAGGCTGAGAGAAATCCCTATTTCCTATATGTAGATGAGTTTCAAAACTATGTCAGTAAGTCCTTTGAGTCGGTGCTATCTGAAGCGAGAAAGTATAAACTATGACTAGCGGTAGCTCACCAGTATATTGATCAGCTCAAACAGGGTGGCTTGTGATGACAGATTGATTTGAGTAAAGCGATATTTGGTAACGTAGGTACCATGATGGCCTACAAGGTAGGAGCTCCGGATGCAGAGTTTTTGGAGAAAGAATATAGTCCTGAGTTCAGTCAGCAGGATTTAGTGAATATGGATAGATTTAAGTGAGTTATAAAACTGAGTGTAAATACTCAGCCAACAAGACCCTTTAGTATCAATGTCATCAACCCTTATACGCCTCCTATTCATACGCAGGAGAAAAAGCAACTTATCAAAG
>CAZLWR010000018.1:0-9841 GCA_964563595.1 uncultured Candidatus Peribacteria bacterium
CCCCAACGATCTCATCTACAAATATCCAGTAAATTACGGACTCGATCGTAACCTCCACTTGCATACATTTCTCTCATTTTTTTGATCCGACTTTCTGGCTTAGACATAAGTATTTCACCGGGTTTCATATGATAGCCTATATACCATTGTACTTCAGCAATTTCTTTATTAGAAAAACCAATGCGTTCAAGATCCTCTTTAGCGATGTCCTGTCCACTATTTACATGATTGAGCCAGCTTCCATAAATAAACGATCTTTCCTCTTTATCTAGACCCAAAGAATGTGTGTGATACTGTTCAACTTTACCACAATCATGATACAACATAGCTATCCTTACCAAATAGTAAGTATTAATAACTTGAAGATGATGTAAGGCTAGTAGACTATGACTATATACATCGAATGGATGATATCTCATAGGTTGATTGAGGTGCTTTAATGCATAGATTCAAGGAAATATGTATTTGAGTAAATTGAGTTCATCAAGTACCGCTACGTATCCAAAAGGATTCGGTCAAGAAAATACCTTTTTTACTTCTTCGTGAATACGCTCCTTACTTAAGTTCTTTACTAAATAATAACACTTCCTCATACTCTTCCAAGTCGCTTGCTCATAATCAAACTCTGCATTTAAGATGTTATCAAAATTGAGTATATTCTGAAATCTTATGGCCCTCAATATTCTCAAAGCGTCTTCATTAAATCTTGTATCGGGATTACCTACGGCCCTTATCTTGCCTTCTATGATATCCTGAATTCACTTGAAAGGATCTCGTAATATTCAGATTATAGAATCGTGTTCCAAGCTATTACTTTTACAAAACTCTCTGAATAGTTTATTATCAAGCTTACCACTGTGTAATAAAGTAGATATGATATCATGATCTTGAATAACCAGCAAAGCACCAACTACAATAAATCAATTATCCTTCACAAGTCTAAGAATGCCATCATTATCTAATTCATTATGTGTTTGTGTTAAACCATTACTACTTCAGTCAATTAAACAGGAGTAGTACATACTATTTATAGTAAAGTCTCTTCTTCATGCATCAGCCAGCAAATTATCAGACCATACTATGGATTCAGGATGACGAAAATCACTGTAACCAGATTCCTCACGAAAAGGCGTAATTTCATACTTTACTTCCTCTTCCGTATGGGATAAAATAGTAATCGTGCCAAACTTCTCTGTTCTAAATAAATCAAATGAGTCTGTATCGTTGTTAGACTTTTTGCTTTTACTGTCTTTTAACTTTTTAATGCGATCCCAGATATCCTCCGGTTGGCCTGCCATAGTAAGATCCACATCTATAATATTCATATCTTTGCCAAGAAGCATATCCCTTATCACTCCTCATACTACAAAAAAATCCTTCAATCCTAGATGAGATTGCAGATAGGCAATGTGTTGATGCAAATGTATAAGGTTTTCAAAATGAAGTTTCATTAGGCGACAGTTTCAAATAATTCATTGCTATAGGTTTCACGCAAATCGGTCCATTGCTGCATAGGATTTATCTCATGAGATAGATAATGGTTCATGCAATTCCATCTAATGACATCCTTTGTTCTTTGTTGTAAGACTCAGTGCTCCAAAGGAATTGAGCCATATTTTTTGGTTTTTATCATGCCTCTATAGGTACGATAAGACTGTTGAATAATAGACTGCTCTTTTGCATTAAAGTCACTCCATCCATCAGTACATTGGCATGCCAAGTCATAAATTTCTAGTATATTTCAAGACAGCTGAGTTCAAGAATCATAAGTATGATCAACCTTCCCAAAGAAACTCACAATATTTTGTACAAAGCCTTCGGTTCGTCTTATATCCTTATCGTATCCAAATAGTTTTGCTAAATCACTAACAAATTGTTTGTCATCTCACATCCATTCAGAATAGGGTGCAAAAGTATGTTTGTAATTCGGCTCATACCTAAGATGTATTCCTTCCAAGATATTATAAACTTTATCTCGAGAATATTGTAATAGTTGTCTTTGACTATCTGATAGCTTTTGTATCTTTATAGAATTATGAAGCTGCATAAGAATATGACTAATGAAATAAATTGCTTACTTTTCACTAAATACCAAGTCTTCCTCAGAATATCCCATATTTCTCAAAGCATGAGGAATAATAGTATTTCTTATGCGAAAAATAATAGATTTGATAGTCCCCATTGGTTTGTCTAGTTGGTCAGCAATGACACTCATTTTTTCTCCATCCACAAAGAACAATTGGAATACAGATTGCAAATCACGAGAAGTTCACTGCATTATTAACTCAACTGCAGTTTTTAATTCTTTGTAATGCATCTCAGTTGTTAAAAGAGGATTACGATCTTGTATATTAAAGACTGTTGACTCCAATCCCATAGTCCTATTGCTCAACTTTACTCTCTTGCTTCTCAAATAATTAATACATTCATTTTTTGCTATCTGCGCCAACCATGCTCTTAAGTAGTTTTCTTCCGTATAGCTACCACGTTGGATAGCTCTAATAGCCTTTATATAGGTATCTTGCAATATATCTTGTGCGATATCATAATCTTTTACTATATCATGAATAATCTTGAGAAGAAACGATGAATGCTGATACAATCTAGTGAGGGGTTTATTGGTTTCAAGTGTGTTACTTACAGTGTTCATAAGAAGTTGTTATCATTCAAATAATATATGAGCTTATCCTATCTGTTTCCTGCCTCACATATACGATCTAAGCACTTCAGGAATAAGAATACTTCCATCGGCTTGTTGGTAATTTTCCATAATAGCCACAAGAGTCCTACCCAAAGCAATGGCAGTGGCATCATTCATGGATACAAATCACTTACGGCCTGTATCTTTTGGATCTTTAAACTTTGTACCCAATCTCCTAGCCTGATAATCGGCCATAAAGTCGGCACTATGAGTTTCACGATATCTATTTTGTCCTGGCATCCAACATTCCACATCTATATGTCTATAATCCACTGCACCCATATCACCAGTGCAGCAAATCAACACTTGATGAGGTATATGCAGTTGTTGCATGAGATATTCTTGTATTGCTACGAGAAACAAGTGCTCTTCCATGCCCTGTTCAGGAACAGTAAAGGTTTCCATTTCTAGCTTATCAAATTGATGCTGTCTGATCAAACCTCTAGTATCTTTACCATAACTTCCTGCTTCTCTTCTAAACGCCGTGCTATATCATAGATATCTTATAGGCAACTGGTTCACATCTAACATCGTATCCATATGCATTGGTCAAAGTACGTGTTCAGCAGAGCCATTGAGCACCAGGCCATCATTTTCAAAACAATATCTCTCCTCTTTTGGATAAAGTCTTCCCATCTTATTCATGATTTCCATCTTCATGAAATAAGGCGTAAGAATTGGGGTGAAAGGCTTATTACTTACTTGTAAATTATTATCTTTAATAATCTGATCTATAATGACCTGATTAGTCAGAGTATTCATAACTCGCTGAATAATAGCAAATTGCAACAATACAAGATCATTTTTGAGATAAACAAATCTACTGCCGCTCACCTGCCCTGCGGTTTCAAAGTCTAATAAATCAAGCGTATCTCCTAGTTCCCAATGCTCCTTGGGTTTAAAATCAAATTTAGTTGGTTCTCATCGCTTCTTCAAGACTACATTTTCATTGTCATCTTTACCATAAGGAGTATCTGGACTATATAAGTTTGGTACAGACTCAGCAACTAGTTTAAATTGCTCTTCAATAAGTCTGAGCTTATCTTCTAGCTTTCAGCTTTCAACTTTAAGCTTTACGCCTTCAGTTTGATCTCTATTTGAGGCTGCTTGTTTTTTTGCAGCATTCAGATTATCTAATTCTTTTTGAGTGGATTTAAGTTCTTCATAAAGCGATTTGAACTTCTCCAGATCGCACTCTACAAATTTATCTTTACAGACTTTACGGATATAGTCCAAATTTTCATAGATATACTTTGGATCCAACATGAGATAAGCAATAAAATATAAAGCCCTTTAATACATATATTTTGTACATACAATATCAAGAAAACGCTACTTCTATAAGAAGATTCTTGGCAATCAAGTTCAGTCACAATAATGATATACAATCTATTGACATTCAATATATTATATCTAACTAATTAGATGCTAAATTCGCAAATAAGACAAAGATACTAATCGAAATATAAACATTTATTCCTAATATAAGACTTATGAAAAATACCCCCAGTAGAAAAAACGCTGCGAAAAATGCAGGTAGTGGAGTTGATAAGCACGCTGGTTCGGTGGCACACAATTTCCATATTACGCCAGAGACATTTGCTACCCTAGACAGTTGTTATACTGGAGAAACAATTCTCCACGAAGACAAGACCTATTCGGTCTTAGACTTCTCTCATTTATCACAGGAAGAGTTAATTGCTTTCTTTTGAGGAGAGCAAGCAATGCGATGAAAAAAAACAGCCCCCACACTCATACGTAAAGCAATTCCTGGTGAAGCGATTGTGACGTACGTTAAAGACAAGGAGGGTGTCACTCATGAAAAATCCAATGTAGCTGGAGAATGACAATTTGTCTTTCGAAATCCAGGTACTGATGATATCTATATACCCTCTCGAAACGCTGAGAAACTACTCACAGAGTATAATATCAATGACCTATCTGAACTATCTGAAACAGAGTTCGCACCGTTTGTGCCTACAGGCAAAGCATCAAGAATACCCGTTGGTATTATAAACAAACCTACCGCACTACGCGTAGTATCCCGAAATGATGTACAAAAATTGGGTGTATGAGCAACATTGAAGCTGGAAGATAGAGGAGATAAGTATGAAATAACAGGCCTAAATCAATGATGATTTGAAGCACGAAGTATTACAGACAAACAAGGAAATATTGTAACATAGGCCACTATAAATCACAAAGGCAAGAACAAAATATTTAAGAACTTTTTTGTATACCCATGAAAACGAATGCCTCACCTTCTTATAGATACCTAGATGCAGAAGACAGAGCAACACACTACTACGCCATTAAAGTACTTTGTGAGTTCGTAAAAACAAACAAGGTAAAAAACATTATATTGATTGATACCTCAGCTAGAGGAGGTCGAGTCGGCATTGACGAGTATTGGAAACTTCACTTTGATATGAAAGATAAACCTCGTGTATTTTTTATAAATCCTGATGGGTTTTTTGATGACTATAGAACGCAGCGTGGACAAAGACAGTTCGCTGAAATGTTCAAGGATTCTATTCCTAGTTTTAGAAATGATGCTACCTTAGTATTTGATACTTGTATACACTCAGGAGGAACAATGGATAAAGTAGTAAAAAATCTAGAGCTTGCCTGAATTTCACCACTAGTCGGTGTAGGACATATAGACAATAGCAATTATGGGCCTTTCAAAACACGCCCAAATTTCGTGGTGTTTGATAGCTCAGTCAGTTGCTATCTTTTTCTAAGAGAAAGCCTTGTGTGTAGGGAAAGAAACGACCTAGCTTGTGCACTATCAACTGATAGACTCGACAAAGCAAGATGAGGAAGCATCAGAAGAGAATTGAGAGCGAATATCAATGAGTACTCCCATCTATGTCAACAGTGAAGAATGGATATCATAGAAGAATTGGCCAAATACAATGGCAATAGAATAGCACGCTCTGCGTTACAACAGGAAGATGTAAGAGACCTATTAAGACTGTTGGGATGATTCTTAGAAGAACTACAACAGCCGCCAAAAAAAAGACGACCACGATAGAACACCCTAAGGCTAATACTTTCTTATATCAAAAAACAATTGTATATCCTGGGCTACATTAAGTTCATATTTACCAGTATTATATCTGTTACTGGTCATTTTCCCATATATTCGGAAACCTTTTTGGTAGATATCTTTTACATCACCAAACTGATAGGGAAGGACTCTGAAAATCAAACTAGGAATACTTACTTTATAAGGGTTAGTGAGTTGCTTTATGTCACCGCTCCCGGTATCTAGCCCCAAAAAGCAACCCGAACCCTGTCCACACTCGCCTATTTTACTAAGCTTGATTTGCCTATCTTGCGTTTTGAGAACAAGTATGTCAGCATATCCTTTATCTACAGCTACAAATTTCCCAGAACCGAAATAGGCGTCTAGATCTAGATCATAATTATCTACTAAATTTTGAATAGTCTGACTAGCAAATAATAGCTCATTATTAAGGTTTTTTTCTTGCTCAATTCTAACTGATAGTTTCAAAATACTCGTATATATACCAAATATAATTCCGACCAAAAGACTTATAATTACCAATGAAATAAGAACTTCCAGTAAAGTAAAAGCCTTTATAAATATTTGTCATCTTCAACGAAGCCAAGAAATCTGCATGAAATAATTGAATTAAGAGCAAATTAAACTAACAGTACTAATACAATTATATACATACTTTTCAACATGATTGTGGTAGGAATAGATCCAGGAGTAAGAAAATTATGATACGCAGTAGTAGATTTCCAACATGATCAAAAACATATACTGGATTGTGGCATACTTTTTGATGACAAAACCATTACAAATAGAATGGATCGATTTGAGAAAATGAGCAACATCTATACTTTTTTCCAGGAACTTTCTCAAAAGTACTCCATTGATCTCATAGCTATTGAAAAGCTGTATTTCACCGATAGGAACCAATCCAATGCGGAGTTTGTGTACGGCATAAGAGGGGCCCTCATCACTTTATTTTATTCTAAGCATATTAAGATTCAAGAAATTGATCCAGTTCAAGTAAAAAAATACATAACCTGAAACGGCAAAGCCGACAAAAAACTGGTGCAAGCAAAAATTATGCAAATCTATGGGCTACAACTCATACCCGAATACAATGATAGTGCGGACGCTCTGGGCATGGCTCGGATCGCAAAAACTATTTCCCCTTCTTCCTAAGTATGAAGACCTTTCAATATAATTTTTATATCCGCATTCACATAAATTTCTCTTGCATTTTTATGAAGGCTGATTATAATGTAGCACCAAATTGACCTAGGTGCTATATTTAGATCTTAATGAGCCATCTATGCCCAATTTCAATCATTATACCGTTAAAGCAAGCGAGGTAGTACAAAATGCCCACGATATTGCTACACAACAATCTCATTCGCAATTAGATACCAGCCATTTGCTCGTTGCTCTTTTGCAACAAGCCGACTGATTAGTGCCTCAGATTATTTCTAAAGTAAGTCCAAATCTTCAATGATTACAGACACAAGCTATTACAAAACTCACAAAGCTTGCCAAGGTACAGGGAAGTTATCAACTTAGCCTATCATCCTATCTCAATCAAGCATTCATACAAGCAGAACAAGTCATGTCCAGTATGGGTGATAGTTATGTCACCACGGAGCACCTGTTGCTTGCATTGCTCAAAGTATGAGATGACACCACTGCTCTACTGCAACAATACGAAATCACTTACCAAAAGGTAATGGAAGCAATTCAGTCCATGAGAAAGTGAAAAGTTATTGACTCGCCCAATTCCGAAGAATCCATGGAGGCATTGGGCAAAATCGGTATTGATCTTACACAGCAAGCTGCAGAAGGAAATATGGATCCCATTATTTGACGTGATGAAGAAATTCGTAGAACTATGCAAATTCTTTCTCGTAGAACCAAAAACAATGCTGTACTCGTCGGAGATCCCTGAGTAGGTAAAACTGCTATCGTAGAAGGACTTGCACAGAGAATTATTACATGAGAAGTACCAGACACACTGAAATGAAAAAAAATCATAGAGCTCAGAATCGGAGAACTTATGGCATGAACGCAATACCGTGGATCTTTTGAAGAAAAGCTCAAAAGTATTATTGATACACTTGAAAAGTCCGAAGGACAGATTATTTTGTTTATTGATGAATTACATACTATAATCTGAGCAGGAAAGACCGAAGGATCAGCGGACATGGCAAACATGCTCAAACCCGCTCTTGCTAGAGGCAAAATGAGAGTAATCGGAGCCACGACGCTCTCAGAATATCGTAAACACATTGAAAAGGATCCGGCTTTAGAAAGAAGATTCCAACCGGTAATAGTCGATGAACCTTCTGTGGAAGATGCTACTACCATCCTAAGGGGCATCAAAGCAAACTATGAACGTCACCACGGAGTAAGAATTACCGATGCAGCAGTGGTTGCTGCGGTAGAGCTAAGCACCAGATACATCGCAGATAGATTTTTGCCTGACAAAGCAATTGACTTAATGGACGAGGCAGCAGCTTCAGTAAAAATGGGTATCGTTTCCGAACCCGAAGAGCTTTCGAAGCTAGATAAAGAGATCAAACAACTTGAAATAGAAAAACAAGCTCTCTTGAGGGAATTAAAAGAAGACAAAAATAATAAACTGCAAGGACGTATAAATCAAATCGACAAACAAGTATCAAGTCTCAAAGAGGAGTATACTGCACTCAGAGTATCGTTTGATACTGAAAAAGAATTATTACAACAGCATAAGTCTCTTCAAGAACAGATTGCTAAAGGAGAACACGCGGCACAAATAGCCATGAACAATTCAGATTATAATACATCTGCAGAAATCACCTATGGGCAAATTCCTGTTCTTCAAAAGCAATTGGAGCAAGTAAAAGCACAAATAGAACAAGCGAAGAGAAGTGGGTCGCTTACTATCAAGGATCAAGTGGAACCAGAAGACATTGCTGCCATCGTCAGTCGTCGAACTGGCATTCCAGTCAATAAACTCATTGCATCAGATAGAGAAAAACTCACCCATCTTGAAAACTATCTTAAAGAGAAGGTAATTGGACAGGATCATGCGGTCCATGCAGTCGCAAATGCCATCCGCCGCGCCCGTGCAGGCATCAAAGACCCTAACAGACCAATTGGATCCTTTATTTTTGCAGGACCAACAGGAGTCGGTAAGACCGAATTAGCAAAAACTCTTGCGGGATTCCTTTTTGATGACCCTAAGGCCATGATCAGAATAGATATGTCCGAATACATGGAAAAACACGCAGTTGCACGCTTGATTGGTGCTCCTCCTGGATATATAGGCTATGACGAATGAGGACAACTAACTGATGCAGTAAGACGCAAAGCATACTCTGTAATATTGTTTGATGAGATAGAAAAAGCACACCCAGACGTATTTAATCTCTTACTGCAAATATTGGATGATGGGGTTCTTACTGACTCTAAAGGAAAGACGGTGAGTTTCAAAAATACCATCATCATCATGACAACCAATTTAGGTAGTGAGTTCTTGGAACAAGGAGAAGAGCATTCCGAAGATAAGTTAATAAGGTTACTTTCCAAGCACTTTCGTCCAGAGTTCGTCAATCGTATTGATGATATCATCATATTTAGTTCACTAGACAAAGATATCAATAGACAGATCGTAAAGATCCAACTTGATAAGTCTCTGCAGCTCGTCCAGAAAGAAAAAGGAATTATGATACAGTATGATGATAAGATACTAGACTATCTTATCGACGTAGGCTTCGATCCGCAGTTCGGAGCAAGACCCTTGAAGAGAGCAATACAAAAACATATTTTAGATAAAGTTGCCATGAGCATTTTAAATGACAATATCTCGGAAGGATCTACTATCTCCTTAAAGTATGAAGACAATCAGATTATCATAAAGTAGAATAAAATACAAAACAAAAAAACCTCTTTCGCAAGAAGGTTTTTTGTTAAACTGTAAAACAGTTAAGACATTGGAGTTCACTGAGAAGTTCCCAAAGGCTTTGTTGGATTTGGAACATTTCAACCATTTGGCTGAATTGCATGATCTGAAGTAGGAGTCCCAGGTTTTGTTGGATTTGGAACATTTCAACCATTTGGCTGAATTGCATGATCTGAAGTAG
>CAZLWR010000018.1:9941-20549 GCA_964563595.1 uncultured Candidatus Peribacteria bacterium
GAGTCCCTATAGAAGTCGATTGATACATATCCAATTTTTCTTTATAACTTATTAATGGCTGTACGCCCACAAGTTTTTCTTTCAAGACTCCATTAACAAAAATCATAACAGTAGGTATAGACCTTATTGCAAATTGCATAGATAGATCACCTTCATCATCAACATTGACCGCATAAAATGAAGCTTGTTTATCATACGTTGCAGCAAGCTGTTCAAGTTGAGGTTTTAGTATCTTACACGGACCACATCGTTCAGCCCAAAAATCTACGAGTACTACTCCACTACCCTGTCACACCAATCTTCCAAAGTCTTCGGCCGTTAACGCTTTCATAATTACAGTATTAGGTATTAAAAATCATATAATAACTATTTTTTAGTTTATTGCATGCATATTTTGGACTATGGTTCTGATCATTTTAATGATCTTGAGGTTAAACTCAAAGTAACCTTTAGCACTAAATATTTCGAATTCACCAATAAGACCGCTTTCCTGCAAATCAAATCTCACATAAAATTTATTGCTGTTGAGCTCTAATAACCCTATATATCCTTGCTGAACACAATCCATCTCCAGTTTCATATTTTGGAACTGAATAGTTCTTGTAGTATCGGTAACAAACAAAGGAGCAGTGTTCATAAAACCATCTACGATAATATAAAAGAGTGTGATCCGAGATGTATCTTTTTCGTTAGGAATGTGAAGTGAAAATCAAAACAAAAGTATATGGCAGAAATATATTGAAATATACAGCAGAAATAATATAAAGTATTGAATGTATTTAGTATTAAACAAGCGGCATGGCAAATTCTTATATCGAAATAATCATCAAGGTATTAGAGAAAAAGATCGGGAAACTGATCACTTGAGGAGAAATACAATCTTTACAAAAAGAACTATTAGGGTCTAGTTTTAACGCCAATAAGTTTTACAAGCTTATTTATGTACTCAAAAATAGAGGATACCTCTTAGAGTTAAAAAATGGGCTTTATTTGACTTCCTACCCAGAAGCTCAAGTTTCACCCAACGCAGATATAAAGGAAGAGTACTATCGAAAACTACTTTATACCTTGATCAAAAAGCATTGTAAATCAGACTATTATATATGATGAACAAAGTGACTAGAACTCTACCTCAAAAACAACGAAATGGCTGATAGTATAGAAGTTATTAATACCTTAGTTACTAAAAAAGAAACAATAATCTGAGACTATAAACTATCAATCAAACCTTTTTATTCAGAAAAAAATCAGATTGTCAAAAAAAGCATACGAAGTACCATAAAGTGAAAAAGAATACAAATAGACATTTGAGAAAAGCCTTTTTTCATCTGACCTATAGAGCTTTGCTTACTAGAAAGCATGTACTACAATTCAAAATCAAACAATGGACTCCAAGTAGAGTTGGTCAAGAAAGTTTTAAAGAAATATAAGAATAATCTCGATCTACAATTCATCAAAAATATCATACAAGGTGGTAAATATCATACTAGCATAAATAGACTCTATCGCATAGCAAAACCGATTGACTCTATTTTAGCAAAACAGTTGTTTCAAGTCATAAAGACCAGTAGCTTTATGATAAGCTTGTAAAGCCAATCTTGATAATTCAGTTACCTATATTACAGGCATAGATATTAAGCAAGTTTTTTTGGTAACTATTTGCGTAAAAATATTTGACTTTTGAGATGGATCAGATTATAATAAATTGTAAACAATGGCTAAAAAAACATAGTAAAGTTTTTTGGACTCCTATCGTTACAATAATTTATTTTCTCTCTTTCTTACATCGATGCTAAAGACACTAAAAAAATTTGAAGCAATCTCTTTGACTGAAATGGATGCCAGAATGGGTTCTATCGGATTAGATAGGATGGAAAATAAATATATTATACATGCCAGTTCACTTGATAAAATCCTCAAAGAGTTTCAAGAAGACTATGTCGCACTAGAGATCGGAGGCATTAGAGAATTCCAGTATCATAACGTGTATTTCGATACGCCTGATTACAAGTTTTTTCACGAACATGGGAAATGATATAAAATGAGAACAAAACTAAGAACAAGAAAATACGTAGATTCGAAAATCTCTTTTTTCGAGTTTAAACAAAGATATTATGAAAACGTTCGCAAATTCAGATTCGACATCAAAAATAGTAAACATGGCGAATATACCAGTAAATGCAGAAGATTCACTAATAAACTCTATCTCTCTACTTATCAAAAGAAACTTGATAGTAAAATAAGCTCATCTCTGACTACTGAGTACGTCAGATTTACCTTATGCAGCAAGAAAAGCGACGAGAGGATCACATTTGACACCAAGGTTACTTTTAAAGATTGCCGCAAAAAAAACAGTAGACCATATATTGTTTCAGACATCATTTTGGTGGAATCCAAATCAGGGCACGAAAAACATCACGCGGAAAAGGTTTTCAACAAGCATGGAATACAGAAGATGCACGGCGTATCTAAATACTGTCTTGGTCTATTAGCCCAAGAAGCAGTACAAACGAAATACAAAAGATTTGAAACGGCACTTAATCATATCATGGATTTGCAAAAAAAAGGATAATTAGATTTGCAAAAAGCAGTCGATCTGATTATATTCAATAAAAAGAAAATAATCAGATTTTTTTACTAGCTAGATCATCAATTATATTTATAAACTTCTCGTTCTTATGAGCAAAAAAATCCTCATCAAAGACATTGACACCCAGTGACCAAAACATTGGAATAAAACCGAAAAAAAAGAACAAACAGAGAAATTGCTTAAGAAACTCTATAAGTTGCAAGCGATACTCAATGCACAAAGAAAGTACGGCATTCTCGTCATTTTTCAAGGACTAGATGCAAGCGGAAAAGATGGAGTATGTAAATCAGTATTCGGTGCCCTCAATCCCCTCAATATCGACTTTATGTCATGGAAAGCACCAAGCGACGAAGAGAAGTCGCATGATTACCTTCGAAGGATTCATCATAGATTGCCGCAAAAGTGATTCATTCAAGTGTTCAATAGATCATACTATGAAGATATACTGGTTCCAACCGTCTTAAAAACTCACGATAAGTCCATTATCAAACAAAGATACGACCACATCAACAATTTTGAACAATACATGGCTGACAACAATATAATAGTGATCAAATGCTTTTTCGCTGTATCAGAGAAAGTACAAAAAGAAAGAATGGAAGAAAGGCTAGAAAATCCGCAAAAATTCTGGAAGCACAATGACCACGACCGGGAAACATTGGAACTGAGAGAAAAGTATCTAGATGTATATGAAAATATCCTGAATACCTGCAACAATCCCGAATGGAACTTTGTACCTGCGGATCGCAACCGAGAGAAAAACTATGTAGTTGCTAATATACTTTATGAAAAGCTCAAAGAGCTTGACCTTGAACGACCAAAGCTAAACAGCGAATGGACTTTAGAAGAATATTTAGAAAACGTAGAAGAAATAGATGATATGGAAGAACTAAAGGAGAAGCTTGAAAAAAGTAAAATTAAGTAATAATATTATAAAGGCAAAAGCATATGGCCAAAAAAAATATCTTTCTATCTTTGTTTTTGGATCTTGAAAATGCCAAATATCAAAAGCAAACTAATGATAAAGATCATTATCCAAAAGAAATGATGGAGCTCTTGAAACGCAGAGAATTTTTTCGCTATGGCGAACGGGATCCTAAAACAGTAATACCTACAATATCACTCGCCTCTATCAACCAACAAGTCATACAACACATCAACAAAACTTTTAATATAGCCGTCAGATCCGTACCCATAAGGACCTGAACCCCGGACGAAATCAAAGAAGGCCTCGGAAGGTATCTTAACGGAGAAATATTACTCAATCCACGATTTACCGATCCCAAACAGGGAATATCGGCAGATACATATGATAGTTTCTTTGCTCGTACTCATGATACAAAAGAATTGCATTTTGATTTCAACGATGCAAATCTACGTTTTACTCATATCGTTGAAGATATTGTAACGCATGAGTATTGACACCATGTCTTTGAAACATATTTGTACAATACTTTAAAAGAGCTTTACAAAAGGGGGCACGATTGATTTGCTTATGAAATTGTGCTACATAAATTGAATGAATGATTTGCACGTTGGTTTCATAATGCAGTAGCAGGTCATACCGATTACACCTTTCAAGTAGATGCGGCACTCAATCCAGATGACGACGAATATTATAGAGACAAAGATCTTATACTATATGCTCAAGAGGCGATATCTGCATCATATACCAAGAAAGGCAACAAGAGTTTTCTTTCTCGCAAAGATGACTTTTTACAAATAGCCATTGAGATAGCCAAGCAACTGGAAAAAAAATACAGATCAACTTCCATACATAACAGTATATACAACGAAATGACAGGCCTCGATGATCCTTTTAAACTCAAACCTTAGCTTGTTATCTTTGCTTGCATTTTTTCAGGATCGAAATTGGTGATGTCGCTAGTTATAACCAAATCCTCAATGCTCAATCCTTCTGTAACAATAACATAGTCTCCTGCCATAGCACCCAAACCTATAGTCTGTGGGACAGCTTTTCCTTTTCTTCGCACCTGCACAACTCCCTTGCCATTATCCACAACAGTTACTACATTGAGCGGGATTACAATATTGTCTCCCAAACTACCAGCAAACTGGACTTCAATGCTTGATCCAATATCAAACTTTCCTTCAATAAGCACCACAATTACCTTATATCAAAAGTTACTATCCGCAACATCCGAAACAGATTCTACTATTCATTTTCCTATCAATCCTCACTGATTAACCACAACCACCTGTCAAGGCACTACAAGCTCCTTCTCTCCGGCCGTAATATCCAATTCCACCTCTAGTAAATTCGGGTTGACCACGGTAAATAACGGAGTACCTGGAGACACCTCTTCTCATTGACCAACCAAAATATCCGTAATAGTGCCAACAATAGGACTAGCAATATCAAACTTTGCACGATTGAACTGAGCTTCTTCATAGGCGATCTGTGCCTGTTCAAGGCTATTTTGTAAAGCATCCAATGCTATTGCATTATTTTTCTGATTAAACTCCAGCGTATAACTTGCAGATTGATCACCAAGATTCAATGTCATGATATCGGTATCAAATCAAAGTTGCTGTCTTTGTGCTGCTACTTTTACATTATATTCTGTGTCACCGACTTGCTTTTTACTCAGTTCAATCTGTTGGGTCAAACTATCAATACTTTTTGCCAATGATTCTTGGTTTTGCTTATAGGTAGCAAAAAAAGTTCCCATCGCATTGAGTTGAGTTGTAATGCTAGAACCTACACTAGAGTTTTTTGATTGCAAGGCATCAAACTTAGTCTTATAAGATTCGTATACACTATCCCCAAAAGATCCTCAAGGCGAAGTTTGATTCAACAGATCTTCCATAGCAAACAATAACTCGCTAATAGAATTAGCACCTTTTTGATAAGCACTCAAAAGTTCGCTCATTGTATTAGCATTTACGCCAGTAACAATACCCTTAAATACATTGTACGCATCTATGGCTTTCAATAATTCCTTAGCCGCATTTGCCTTACTATAAAAATTCTTGTTGCCCAATATTGCTTCAAATGAATCATTTGAGTGCTCTTTCTGTGGAGTCACACCCAATAAATCATCAGAAATGGAAATAGCATCATTAAACAAATTCCCCAGATCCGTATTAATAAGTTTTACATTGTTCATGAAATTTGAAATACTCTGATTGTCAGTATCTAACTTTATTTGATAATCTAACTTCGCTTTTGCCAAATCGCTATCTAGCTTACTAAGCTGGAGATTTAAATTGCTACCACTGATATTCAAACTATTATCAATCAAATCTTTGGCCAACTTTTCTTGTTGTTTCGCAATATCCTCTTTGGAAGATTGAGAGATAATCTGATTCTTCGTATATCCTTGTTGTGCCTCAAACAATGCTTTATTTAATGCCAATTGTTGCTGACTATAGGTATCTTGAGCAGATTGAAGGCCAACGGCAGCTTTTTGAGCACCAAATGTGTTTCAGCCAATCGTATCTTTCAACTTTACTACAAGCTGATCAATCGCTACTTTTGCTCATATCTTTTTAACAATACTCGTAACTCTTCCAGCAACCAAAGAACTCACAGTAACCTCCTCGGTTGCGGTCACAATACCTACTTTACGGAATCCTCAGCTTGCACTAAATGCAGCCGCGGGAGACACTTGTATGATGAATGAAGGTTTTTCAATATCAGTTTTAGCAGTATTCGAGCAACCAGATACAATAATCATTACTATTACTAACAGTATTCTCCACATAACCTACAAAGAAAAAATAAACTGAATATAATAATAATCAAGCTATCAAGACTTTCAATCCAAATAAAGTTAACTCTTAATTAGATAAGAGTATATTGACATAGCAGATAGTAATAACAAAATTCACGAGGAATAGCTCAAAACGAGAGTATTCTATATACAAAAAAACAAGGCTTAGTAGCCTTGCTCTTCGTCTATGTACCATCCCGATAGGGGTAAATTATCTTTTATAAGTAGTCAACTCTTTGGTAAACTCTTCCAGTCCAGGAGCAGGGTTAGTAAAGAGACTATCATTTGATTTAATAAGTACAGAAGCACCATTTACGATAGCATCTTTCTTATTATTTTTGACAAACCATCCATCTAATAAGGATCTTCTCTTTGCCACCAAATCATTTAATCCATTACCCACCAACATACCTCTCACTTCCAAGTTACCTTTTTCACACCACTTATTAGAGAGATTGTTGTTTACGTAGATAGTATCAGACTTAATGCTATTTTTGGTAATATAAATACCATTAATAATCTGAGATTTGCTACAATCGTTGTTAGAAATAATAATATCGCCGCCTGGTACTACAAATAGCACATTGGCTTTTACATTTCAGATTATTTTCAAATCTCCATTTGTTACGATAATTGTTTTTGGCGTACTAGTAGAACCGAACTTAGACTCATCATAAGTATAGCTACTATTGAATACATAGATTTCTTTACCTGATACCTTTGAAGCATTGCTACCCATAGATAAGTACTGAACAGCAAGATCAGCATATTTTTTAGTAAAGGAATCTATAAGATAACTGAGATTTGCAGATCCCACATATTGTTCTAAAGCTACCCTACTGAGTTGTACTCCATACTTATTCAAAATATTTTGAGTACCTTCATTACTAGAGAATCCATAGTAATTATACAGGCTATCAGAAGCGTTTGTGGAGAATAGAGACCCCACCTGCATGAGATATGGTCTAGTTACTGAAAAGTTGTATTCACAAATTGTCTCATCATACGTATCATTGAATGTATTATAAGGCGAGACACTACCATTATCCAAAGCACCACTGTTAGCACATACCTTATAGTCAATTCTTTTGAGTCTCAATTTATACTCTCCGTAAGTATTATTGATTAGTGAAGAAGCGAGTGGGATTTGATATCTTCCATATTTATCAGCAGAAAGACTATTGAATGGAGATAACAGTGTCCCCTGGAACAAATCAGGACTATAACAAGATGTTTCAATTGTCTTCACAGCAGATAAAGTACCATTTTTTCCTGCATAGAGATCAAAATAACATCTCATACTTGATCTCAATACTTGACCTGATGCCGTACATTCAGTAACAACATTGCTGTCATCTATATCCCACCAGAATGGGAAATACTCCCCTTCCATAACACTAGGGGGATCAATTTCTGTACAGCTAGGAGGCTCGTAAGAAAGGATGACGTTTCCTATGGTATTTACTACATTACAATTGATAGTACACTTTTTACCTTGATGTACACCTGAAGGGATAGAAGTATTAGTACCATTTTGCGTACCTAAATCACAAGCCTCACCTAATTCCTGGGAACCATTTCCACAAGTAGCCAAACTATTAGGAATCCAAATACATCCTATACATTGATGGCCACCTCTATTAGGAGAGTTTATATCACATTCTTCGTATCCACTCACTTTGCCATCACCACATACCGCACCAGTCTGGATGTTACATTGGTAACAAACTGAACCAGCTGGGATTGGGAGGTTTACATCACAAGTTTCTCCACCTTGTAATACGCCATCGCCACAAATAGCCACAGATTTCCTAATAAGCTGACAGTTTTGACAAACAGCATCATTGCTAGAACTAGAACCATCGCATTGTTCACTATATTGTGGTTCAGTTCTACCATTTCCACAATATTGATTTGGAGGAGGGATAGTAGGATCATAGAATATACCTGCGTCAATATCGTATCTTACCTGACCATTATTCATGGTGAAGCACTCAGAGATATTAGTACCAGAATCTATATTACTGTCTTTATCAAATACTGTAGCATTTCTTGGGCTCACTCTATATCCATCGAACACTTGGACCATGACTCTGTAACTTCAAGCTCCTACTCATGGGAAACTATATTTACCATTGATATCAGTGAATGTTACAAATAGAGGAGAAAGACCATTACAACTCAAAAGTTGCACCTGTGCATTTTTTATACCAGTCTCTGAAAGATCTTGTACACCGTTTCTATTACCATCAAGCCAAACAAAATCACCCACGACACCAGATCATTGTCTAGATATAATATATTCAGACCTGTTGTTTAATAAGGAGCTTTCGCTTCCTGATGTACTTACTATGACTACATTCTTTATTTCATTACTCGTAGCATTGATAACTTTGGTTATAAGTTTTGCAGTGAATTCTTGACCCGGATTGAGAATCCTGTCATTCATAGCCCATGAGTAATTAACAGTAGCAGTAAGTGAAGTACTGGTGAATGTGGCACCTGTGAGCCCTTCATAAGGAGGATCGAGTCTCAAACTCTTTGGCAACTCATCAAGTATAGTAATTCCCTTCGCAATACCACTTCCGATATTCTTAATCGTAAGAGTATACGTAATAGTTTCACCAGTCGCAAAGAATCATTTATCAGCACTCTTGATAATCAAAAGATCTGGTTGATAAATATTGATAGGTTTGATACAAGAGTTATAGTTTTTAACCAAAGTAGAAGAGACCGGAGTAGTTACGCAAACCGCATTACTCACTTCAGCAGCCGAACAGTAATCAATAGGATCTGGCAGAGAAGCTATTTGTGAGGGATCAAAGCTCTGTTTCAAAGGAGTTACATAGGTATCTACTGCACACATTTTACCATCGCTTTTCAGCTTATAAGCACATTGGAATTGATTAGATGATGGATTCGTATAAGCACCATACTTATCTAAAGAATAAGAGATAGAGCCATTTACAAAACATTGTGCCGTAAAGTCACCGATTGAAGGAATGACAATTTGTCCTGAAGCACTATTGATAGTAGATAAGAGTGATTTTGTAGATCATGATCCTTGGTAAATCTCAATCTTATAAGAATTTACGTAATTTCCTGCACAAGACAGATTAAACTTATTATCAGTTACCTGATTCACAGTTAATGAGACACATTCACTCAATTCCTTAACTACAATCGGTCTCAAACACTTTTGCTGGATAACTCCTGAAATTCATTGAGTAGGATAAGGATAAACGTATTCCAAGTAATAATAACCTGGATCAGTGATTGTTTGTTTACCAGAAAGTGTAGTATAGTTAGCAATGATAGCTTGTGTACTATTTAATAAACGAACACTACCACTTGTGGCGTTGATAGAATAGTGGAATTCAAAAGGATTATCTCCGAAATCAGGAGTGATATTAATGAGATTGCAGGCTTGCTGTATACTAACTGAAGCAGATGCAGTATTATTCGAAAGACTTACCTCATCAGGTACGTCCTTTACCAAGACCGTATTAAGAGTTTGGCCAGGAATATTAGTAGTGACCTTTGCTTTGACTATATAGACACAGGACTGTCATGGTAAGATATTAGCACTTGGTATGGCTCAACTAGCAACACTAGAGCCTATAGACCAACCACCTGCTGGAAAGCCACATACAGATTGCATGCTATTGGCAGCTCCAGTGACGCTTCACGACATCCAGTAAGCCAGAGCGATTTTATCAGCATTATTCAAGCCACTGAAAGTTAATCCGTTTGGTAGAGTATCGATCAGAGTATATTTCTTTATGGTCCCAGATCAGAGATTCTTGAGAGTAACTATAAATGTCGCAATATCACCAGAAATAACGTATTGATTGAGAGCCGATTTAGTAACTCATAAATCAATATTTTGTGAATACAAAGCGAAATCAATAGTTGCATTATTTGATCCTCCCGCGACAGCTATACATTCAGTCCAAGCAGTAGTTCAAGAGACTGTCTTCGCATCACTATCAATAGATTTGTTAGATCCTTGTGCATATGGAGAGAAAGCGTACTTATCGTTTGGTGATATTAACACTACTTTTATTTGATAACTACCAGAATTGAGACCATCGAACTTATAAGAACCATCATTATTTGATTTAGTTTTCTTGATAAGAGTTGTTGTATTTCCACAAGCATAGATTTCTAAATCAATACCCCCAAGCCCTGCTTCTCAAGAATCTTGTATTCAGTTTATATTTTTATCATTCCAAACTAGATTCCCAACAATACCCTGGGCAATCGAGCCACTTACACGAT
>CAZLWR010000019.1:0-1662 GCA_964563595.1 uncultured Candidatus Peribacteria bacterium
TTTAGCTGAATCAGTTCCGGAGTAGCTCCTTTGTTATATCAAACAACCGGTGTTCCCAAGCACAGACTTTCCGCCGTAACATAACCAAAACTCTCTAGGGTGATGTTAACCAAACCCAACGCTTTTCAGATTATATTGCATCTTTGTGTGGGTTCGTCAATCCGACCCAAAAATTCAATGTTATCTTTGGCAATAGATCTCAAATAAGCTTCATCGGGTCAGCTTCCGATAATCTTCAGTTTGTCTCCCGTTTGGTTGAATGCCTGAATAATGATGTCAACACTTTTGCTAAAAGTAACCAACCTTCAAACAAATACAAAATAATCTGACCTTGTAGAGTGAACTGGATACTCAAAAAACAGAGGATCTAACTTAGGATACTGAACGATACTATCAAGATCATAAATGGCTTTTGTGAGACTTGATGTATACCTGCTATTCGTATAAATCTCATCGTAATGCCTGGGCTGTAGGTCCCAAGGGGAAAGATAGGCATGTGCTAATTGGTAGAATTGTTTGATGGGGAAACGGAGTTTATGGAGATTGGAGCTGTAGTGGTTGTGAATATACATAAAGGGTGACTGTGCGTACAATAGAGTACGACATCAAGCCTGTTTTGAGATGATATTTTTCGCAACTGCGAAGCTAGAAATGATAATTTGATTGGGATTATAATGTTTTATTTTTTGTTGTAGAACCCAAACAAGAAGAGGGTATCGGAACATGAGGTTGCGATAATCCAATAGTTTTGATAGAAACCGTATTTTGTGTTTATCAAAATATACAAAGATAGCAAACACCCACCTGGGTAAAGCGTTTATGATTTTAATACTATGGCCTTCTATGATTAATTCCTTTTTATCAGAAAACATGGTAAATATCTTATATTGCCTTGTGGAAGCGACATCTTGTTTCAGAGTATCTTTTATAATGTCAAAAAAAACTCTTTCTGCTCCCGCAATATAATATAATCGATCATGGACAAAGGCAATCTTTTGGTTTGTCATATTGATAATCTATATAATCTGACGTATTATTGAAGTGTTATATTAGTGAATCTAGCTGGTTTTTTCAATCAATTATAAAAATCTTTAAGTATTTTCTGATCCTATGCGAATAGAAGAGTAGATGCATCTACTTTAATTGCTCTTAGCTAGATATGAAAAAAACAAGTGAATTTGCTTCCTATGCAAGGAATCAACTCAAAATGAATAGTATGAGTAAAAATAAAGTGAGAAAGCAAGTTGCTAGCTACTACGACTCATTGCATCAATCAATATGAACCGAAAATTTTATTCAACAGTATTTTACATCTTTATTCCATGCACCCATGACATTCGCAAAACTTGCAACCTATGTTGTTGCCACTATAGCTCTTACGACTGGAGTATACGCAGGCGTTGATCCATCATCTTTTGCTCGTGCTAATGGTGCGGTAAAAGCTTGATTCCAATCCATGATACATACTAGCTTGAACAAGCTTAATATATCGACAAAAGCCAATGTAAAAGCTAGCAATCAAGTAACTACTGCTTTGGATACCGATATAGTGTCTCTTGATACTGATGCTGCAATTGCAACTGACTTGATGTTGAAGGCAAATCAAACAAATACCGATTCTGCACTAGTAAG
This sequence comes from uncultured Candidatus Peribacteria bacterium, assembly GCA_964563595.1. GTDB lineage: Bacteria > Patescibacteriota > Gracilibacteria > Absconditabacterales > Absconditicoccaceae > CALMFT01. The sequence continues at coordinate 1,633 of CAZLWR010000019.1, forward strand.
TAATGCAGGAGTTAAGACAGACGTAGATAT
>CAZLWR010000019.1:1762-20154 GCA_964563595.1 uncultured Candidatus Peribacteria bacterium
GTAAAACAAGTTGATCCTAGTGTCAGCGTAGACAATAACACTTCTTCATCTGTGGATGCTCAAGGTTCTACAACTCAAGATAGTGTAAATGCTGTCATAAATTCCAGTACGCAGAGTAATACAAATATAAAGACTGGTTTATAATAGCAGATCACTATGTTTGACCGAATCTTTCCAATTGATGATATAACCTTGATTGAAAAAGCGAAAACCAATCAGCACGATTTTGCTCGTTTATACGACAGATTTGCTGATGTGGTTTTTCGTTTTATAAGACGGAAGGTAAACAATATACAGGATGCAGAAGATATTGTTTCTGAAACATTTATGGCAGTCGCTACTAGTTTGAAAAACTATGACGCCTCGAAAGGAAAGTTTGAAACCTGGTTGCTAACCATTGCTAATTATAAGTCTTTGAGCTACCTGAGGAAGCTCTATGCGGGAACAGAAGAGGAGTTAGATGAAAATAGAGAGTATGTTTATGAAGAAGATTTTGCGAGTATTGCTACCAACAAACAATGGCATGAAGAAATCTTATCTTTTATAAAGACTCTCTCTGAGAGGCAGTCATCCATTTTTTTCCTTAGACACGTAGAAGAACTTTCGAACAAGGAAATTGCAGAAATTTGCGAGGTAGACGAAAGAACTGTTAGTAGTACTTTGTCTCTTGTGTACTGAAAAATCAAGAAACATTTGCAGGGCTTGGGATATCTTTCTTGCAATCAAGCTCAATAATATTATTTGTTAAGATCAACTTATTTATACTATCGTGCAACTTTTTGTCATCATGAATTTTCCAGTACATTTATCGATCATACCAGATGGAAACAGGACACGAGCAAAGGCAAACGGTGTTTCGGTATTTGAAGGCTACATTAAATCAGTGGAAAAAGCAGTAGAGCTTATCAAGCACGTATATACAACAACGCCAGTGAAAGTGGTTTCTGGATGGGGTATGTCCACGGAGAATAGAAACAAAAGACCCGCTGAGGAGCTCGATTTTTTATTCAATTTGTATAAAACCTGTGGTGATTTGCTCAATGATTTCTTGCGTGAGCATCAGATTAATTTTAGATGGATTGGTGATGCCTCTAGCTTACCAGCAAATTTCCTAGAATACATGACTCATATGGTAGATACTTTTACTTTTCCAACTGATAGGTATGTTATATTCGCTGTTAACTATGGCGGAAGAAATGAGATCGTCAGATGAATAAAGAAATATGCTGCATCATGAAAAAAGTTGGAAGAACTCACGGAAGCTGAACTTGGTGACTATATGGATCTAGGAGCGTATCCACCGGTAGACTTGGTTATTAGGACCAAGTGAGAGACTTCTAGTCGCGTTAGTGGTTTTATGTCTTGGTGGATAGGATATGCGGAATTATTTTTTGAATCTAAGCTCTTCCAGGATGTGACTACGGACGATTTAGATAAAACTTTCTCCCGGTTCGATAAGATATCATCATTTAGGAACTTTTGAGGCTAATGATTTTATACTCCCCTTGGTTATTGGTTATCGTTGCCTATCTTGCGGTGGTATGAATTTTGATATGGTGAGTAAACAAACTCAATAGAGATACTAAAACCATTATGAATGCCATGGTCTACGAGATCAATCAACTCTTTCTCATTATCAATAGTTATATTGCTCATCACTATGGTAATATTGATAAAGTAGATAAGCTGACTGAAGTTATTTATGCTAAAAAAACATGGTTTATTAATAATAAAACACATAGCTTGGCAGATTGGTACGAGTTGTATGTTGGTCTGAAAGACGATATCAACTATCTTTCTGACTATGTGGATGAAACCCTAGATGATGCTCCTGCTTATGAAGCCATAGACAAACTTTTTACATTTTTGTTTAGAGTGAAGCCGTGGAAACAATCCCTGAGATTTGTTCTGGTAGTGTTAACCTTGGGTATTGGATTGTGATTTTTAGATGAATAGCATATATCTACTGATATAAACCAACATAAAAATGAGCTTTAGGGCTTGTTTTTTATTTTATAGGGAAGAAATTGCTTTTTATTGTGCCCCCTTCGTATCACATTTCGGCATATACCATATCTCCTTGGGCCAAAGGGGAAAGTGTTTGAGTGAATCCACAAGGACAAGCAACACAAGTATTTGCGATGGTGCTATTGGTGCCAACCACCAATGGCGATAGGGTATTTGGTAGACCTAGGCTTCCATTGGGGACATTTGGTAGTATGTCGAGATGATTGGGGATTCCGTCATTGTCGTTATCGTTGTTGTTATTTGTGTTGGGTATGGAGGGGTCCGTGTCGCACACATTGCCATATTGATCGCTATCTGTATTTTCTTGGCCAGCGTTGCTTGTAAGAGGGCAATTGTCGAGACTAGGATCATTGTTTGATTGATTCCCATATTGCTCTAATAAGGGCATATTCAGATTATCTCAAATACTGCAATCATCTTTTTCAAACAATAATAATCCGACAGGGTTGATGTAGCCATCTCCCTCTATATCGTCGTCACACATATCAGGTGTCCCATCATTATCCATGTCACACTGGTAGGTTTGATTTGTTCAGTCGCTTTTGATCAAGCCAAGGCAGGGATCAACACTAGTTACAGTAACTTGTCATCCATAACTTGGTTGGCTTCCATCCAGAAGAGTCGCTACCACAGCCACCAAATAAGTACCTGCTTTTGAGTAGGTATGTAACTGCTTCAATCCATCCGCTGATGCCTGTTTTGTTTGTCCGTCTCCAAAATGTCGACTCAGGGACTTTATGGTTTTGGGATTATTTGGAATAAGCTGAAAAAAGAAGCTGTCTTTAGTAGTGCCGACCAGTGGGCTAACAATGAGATTGGCCATAAATCAATTATCTGCTTGTTTATCAACTACGTTGAGCTGAATAATGTTGGTCAATACTTGTCCGTCAGTTAAAGTGATAGTTTCTCTGACAATGGCTATGCCAGCTTTGAGATAAATATGGATAGTGTTTAGTGATTTCCCACCAAGATTGGTAGCATCCCCAAAATCTCGTGAAACGCTTTGAACTTGTTTTGTGTCAAATCCTTGGATAAGGGTCTTGAGTTTCACGGGCTGTCAAATAGTCGGGGTCAGATCGTCAGCCTCAAGATAGGAGGAGGCTCACGGCTGTATTGCCACATTTGCTTGAGCAAGTGCTTTTATCTGATTACCTACATAGCAATATGCATTGATACTGTGTTTGCCTTTTCAATTTATTTGCAATGAGGCGGTTTGTGTTTTATTGGTGGTTTGAATCGGTTTTGTGTTGCTGTCAATAGTTCGTGAGATAGTGTCGCAGGTCCCCTGCACTTTTGGTGTTACTTTAGCAGTGAAGCCTTCTGGTCATGACAAAGGATTGGGTACAATTTGCAATCCCACTTTGCTGTCTCCTGTATCGGCAATAGTGATGGTCGTAAAGGCAGTGTTATTTCTACAATCCACCAGTCCTATTTCGTATGTTCAACCCTTGGTATAGGTTGTGTTAGCATTGATATTGTTGGAAACCTGATTGTTCCCCAAATTCCGAGTATTTCATGTCTGACAAGTATAACCACTGCTTATTGCCTTAAGGCTTACTTTTGCTGGAGCCGTTAGTTTATCTGCAGTTGTTTGAATAACTAAACCATTCCCTCCAGTACTGGCCTTTTCGCATTCATCACCAAGTCCATTTTTATTACTATCTCCTTGGTTGACATTGTAGCGTGTCGGACAATTGTCATACTTTTGTCATTTCTTGTCATATACTATAGTCTGATCTGCATACTTTTTGTCTCACAGAGCCGTGACAAGACAGGAGTCTATTGATTTGGACAGTTTGCGGGTAATTTGTTTGCCTGCTCCTGTACTGCCATCACAAAATGTCCATTCTATAGTTTTGATGACTCACGAAGTAGTTGCAGTACATTTCAAAGTTTCTATGCTGCTACTAGAAGTCGGAACGCATTCTATTTTAAGATTGGGATCTTTTTTGATATTCTGGTTATGGCTAATATTGACTACTATTCGAGCAATAAGATCGTCATCACCAATTGCGTAAACCGTATAAATACCAGGATTTTGGAAACTATGTTTCACTTGGAAACCGGTGTTTGTCTTCCCGTCGTTAAAATCCCAACGTACTGACTTTACTCCTCCCGTGGTCAGAGCTGTAAACTGTATGCTTTCATTTGTTTGGGCGAGAAGCTTGTCGGCGGATATGCTGAGTGTCTTGAGAACGCTCATGGAAGTGGCATCCAATACATTGATTCTAGCTGAGGAGGAAAGTATATTGTTAGCAATTACAGTCACTACCTTTTGTCCTGTCGTACTGTAACTATGTGATACAGATATGCCTTGGCCAGTTTGTTTATCACCGAAATCCCAGTCGAGGCTATTCACGATCCCTGAATAAAGGGCCGTAAAGGTCGTTGCTAGGGATTTATAGATGACTGCCTCATGCTGTATAGCAAGAGCTATGATAGGACTAGGCACTGTGCTTTGATAATACTTTGGGTTCACGAAACCAATATCGTTCACTAGGTACTGTGGATTAAGCAGCCCATCTCAGTCTATGTCTTCATCGCATACGTCCCCATGGTCATCATTGTCGGTATTGAGTTGGCTGGGATTATAGGTAACTGGGCAGTTATCTTGGTGATTAGTGATTCCATCCTTATCATAATCCAGGTCAAATGAACAGTTAACGGATTGGTTAAGTCTATACAGGTAATTCAGTAGTTGTTGATTGGTGGCGAGATCATAGGGCTTGATTTGATCTGCTTCTACGATGCTCATAACGCCTTCTTTCATCAGGATATTGATCTCTGCTACTGGCCGTTGACCCTGTCCGAGATTTCTTAAACTGACCATTTCGCAGGCCGATAGATTCCAAGTACAGAACTTGGCATAGGTATCGAGCTCTAACGCACTGCTTATATCACATTTTTGCTGATTGTTGCATTTGAGAATACCCGCGTTTATGTTGGTTAGATCAACAAGAGTAAAGTTTTTGAAGGCGGCAGATGTTGGATTTTGCTTAGAGAGTCGTGACTTTATACTTGCTCGATCTGCTTGGTATGTTTTGGAAAGCTGTTGTCTTTTCAGATTATATATAATCTGAATCATTTCTCCTTGTTTAACAAGATTTGCTCCACAAAACTTTCCAGGACAAAAGGGACTGATATCGCGAGGATAGCCGTTTATGACTCCTTGTTCGGCCGATAAAGCTGCACAATAGTAATAATTTTCACCGTTCCAGAAATAGTTATTCCGGAGTATGTCGTCGAAATTGTTTCCGGGCTGCTTGATAAAAGAACGCCATCGACTGCTACTATACTTGTCTGTCAGATATTGATTGGGATGCAGACAGTCAATACAGCTAATAGTGCTCAACAGCCTGATGACGTCATTACGATAGAGTGGCTTATTATCATCTATAAGCGTGCTCGGTACTCCGATAGACTGTAGAGATGAAGTATAATCTGAATACTTTGCTTGGACAATGGAAGGCAATAGAATAAGTGCCATCAAGATAACCATAGAAACCAAACCAGTGTGAGGTTGATTCAGAAATAATAGCACACTGTTAAGGTAGTATTGGATCTTGAGGCTTTTTTCTTGCAATGGTAGTAATAAGGCATAAATATTGCTTTTTTGTTAGAGTTTATAGTAGCAAAGTCCTATCTTTCTGTTCTGCCTATTTTTGGCACTGAGACTTTTCATTGGATTTTTTACTGGTTTGTCTTTTATGATATTTCCTAGGGCGTAACTCAATCGTTCTATTTTTTTTATGAGGAAAGAGTTCTTTAAATGGTATAGCCTATTATCTTTGCTTATGTAATCATCTAGAGGGCTATACTCAAACCCAAATCTTTCCATGTATTGTGCTAAATCAGATATTCCCATGATATATTTTACTTTTTTAGTGCCTTGTTTTTTGGTTTGAAACGTTTTACTGCGAATAAGATCAATAATCTGCTGTACAATTTCACTTCTTGAACTTCACTGCGGGAGTTCTGTTTGTATATGTATTTCTGCAAAAATATCTCAAGGGTTAAGATCAATTTCGGGGTTGATATGGTTGAGATCGGCAGTGGTGTCTTGGTGTGCGATTTTGTACTCAATGATGAAGTTGGCATACTTTTCTGTTTCCAGAGTCTTTTCTCCCTTATTAAACGTAAAAACAGAAGCTCAATACTCATCTGCTATTATTAAGGCATCACTTATAAGCGGGTCATAAACTTTGTGAAAGGCTTGTAGAACTTTTGAATTAGCATGGAGTGTTTTTCACAGGTCAAGGACATATCCTTTGATATTATATAAAATATCTCCTATGATCCATATGCCAGAGTTTATGTGGCGTTCAATATTCGCTAGTGCTTTTCATGTTTGACTCATCTTTACGCTTCTCTAAATACGCACTCCAGTGCTGCATAGGGATATGCTTCTTCGGCATTAATGATAATACTTACGTTATCTCCGGGTTTTCATTTATGGAATGTTACCGCTGCACTATTGAGCATATAGTTCTCATTGTCTGATCATAATGCCATAGTGATAACGCCTTTTTTGTGCAGGATGCCCTTGAGATGCTTACGAGGAGCTGATTTAATGAGTTTATACATCATTTCTCCATCGGCTTTTATAGAAAGCTTAAGTGTGTCGCCTGGTATCAACATACTTTTACTCGCATAGTTTGCTGGTACAGGATAGGTATCACTTGCGGTAACCATGTCTTTACCATCAAAAATGCCTTGTATGGCCTTTTGTTTTTCTTCTGAGGTCTGCGTAAGTCCATAAATACCTTCGCCGATACTGTTCAATGGCTTGGCACTATGACGAAGGTTTTTTATATCACTTTTACTGATTTGGTTACTGGCAAGGAGTCACTTGAGTTTGCCAATGGTGTCGTGTAGCTTGTCGATTAATTCAGTTGCTGCGGTTGTTTTGCGAGACATAGTAGTATTTCAAATAAAAAATAATCGGCATGTGTATGATGTTATGATACTGGGACTGGACACGAGATGCAATACTTTCCCTAAAACCCCCTCCTAGAGCCTAGGATGGATCTTGACAAAGTGAATTTGATATTCTTAGATATTGATCTTGATGGCAATAAGAAAACAAATGCATTGTTTATTTACTATCGTATTCTTATTTGTAGCTTTTACACGCATGAGCATATCTACGTCTTTTTGTCTTTGTTTTTTCCTTTACATGCTATTGAATTGGAAAAAGAAAAAGATACGATTTTGGCACAATTTACTAGTAATCTTTTTGCAATGATTTTTAGAGGTAAAATTTTATGGGTTGGCCCAAAAGAGTTAATCCCCAAAGCCGATGGTAGCACTATGACAAAAATTAGTTTCGTGGTGGAAGAGCAAACTGACAGAGAATACAGGGACGGTATCTTGTTGGATATGTATAATGATAGAGCTGAGATGTTTGCCAACACCTATAAGGAAGGCGATATGGTCAGTGTTACATTTGGAGGTAGAGTAAGAGACTATACAAATAGAGAGGGTGCTACCAGGAAAATCTGCTCACTTACTGCATTGAGAGTAGATCTGGAGGGTAATGGAAACTCTAATAGTAGACCTGCAGCAAAGGCTGCGGATGATGCTGATGATGATTTACCATTTTAAATAGTATCGTAATACCTAAACCAGTTCAGATGAGTGATAATGTCACTGATTTTGGATTGGTTTTTTGCAATCCTCCTTTGATCCGTTCTCATTAGAGAAATGATTGAAAGTCCTTCGTAGTTGTTTACACTCAATCTACTTTATACCTATTGAATCTTCGATTTATGGAAGTAGCAATTATTTCATTTTCCTTCCCCAACAAGGGACGCACATTAAAAAAACTTGTACAACAACTCGTACAAAGTGGCTTGGTTGCTTGTGTACAAGTAACAAACTATGTACATAGTTACTATATGCACGAAGGTAAATTGAATAAATCTCAAGAAAAGATGGTGGTGTGTAAACTTATTCCGGAAAATGCTGATAAGGTTATTGATGTGATTCAAAGGGCCCATCCCTATTCATTGCCGGAAATACTTAGTGAAACAACACAATGCAATGAAGCGTACGGAGAGCGAGTGAAAAACAGTGCAGCCATAAAGATTAAACCTAAAAGATAGACAGGTCTTTACTTGTAATTTATGATTGCTTCAATATTGCTGTATCAGATTATTTAATATACTAGTTTGCAATCTCAATGGATACTATTTTTATGAAGATAATTCGTGGGGAAATACCATCCTATAGGCTTTACGAAGATGAACACAGCTTTGCATTTTTGGATATCAATCCCTATAGTTTGTGACATACTCTGATAGTACCGAAAGTACCTATTGACCACTTCTTCGACCTTGAAGAACCTTATTATACTGCCTTATTTCATACTGCGAAAAAACTCGCTCCTGCTTTACAAAAAGCAACTGGTGCTTTGCGTATATGACTTGTCATCGAAGGGCTAGAAGTGCCGCATGTACATATAAAGCTTATTCCCATCAATAAAGCTGGTGATCTCGATAGTAATCGTGCTCACTTTGAGTCTGATGATGCTATGCTTGCGGTACAACAAAAAATCATTAATAATCTGAAACAGTAATTACGCACATTCAATGCAGAATATTGACTTACATTCGCTATTTATAACCTACTGTTTCTTTTGCTTTCTATCATACCAACCCCAATTTGAAATAAAGAAGATATCACTCTCAGGGCATTGAGGCTCTTTAAAGAGCTTAATATCATTTTTTCTGAAGATCCCATGACAACAAAAAAGTTGTTGAAGATGTATGATATCCCCTATCATGATAAAAAGTTTTATACTTTTAATAGTTTTTTAACCGATCGCCAATTCTGATTATATATAAGTATTATAAAAGAACAGCATGTATGACTCGTATCTGAAGCAGGTACGCCTGGTTTATCAGACCCAGCTAAGGAATTAATTAAACATTGTTGGTTACAAGACATTAGATTCGAAGTACTCCCCGGAGCGAACGCACTGATACCCGCTGTTGTGTGATCAAATTGGGATACTACTCAATTTGCTTTTTGGTGATTTTTACCAAAGAAAAAGGGGAAACAGACTGCTATCAAAAAGATTATTGCTTCAGATTATCCTATTTATGTATATGAGTCGGTTCATAGAGTCGTGAAGACGCTTGAGGAGTGTCGTGATGCATGATTCCAGGGGCAGGTTATGGTATGTCGCGAGTTGAGTAAGTTGCATGAACAATATGCTTGCTGAATGCTCGATGAGATTCTACTAAAAATACAACATAATCTGATACCAATGAAGTGAGAATTCGTATTGGGGTTCCATTCAGACAACAAGTAAAGAAATAAATGCTCATTTACTTGAAAACAAAGATCAACTCATTATCATTGAGGAAACAATATTATTGACGCTTTAGTTTTGTATCATTTCTGTATGAAATTTCTTTCCAACTTTGATACTGCACTAGAGGCTCAGATCGTGAAAAATTATATAGAACTCTATGGCAAGGAGAATGTTTTGGCGATTCATAGGGCTAAAATATTCTGGATGTTTCACTGCGTATTTCCAACCATAGCCATACTGGGCCTCCTGATTTCCATCTGACTGATAGTGTGATGGGATAGTGGTGACAGTACTTTTGATGTCCTAAAATCTTTGCTAGGTTTTGTACTTGGAGCAGTAATCATATTTGTATGAGGAGGCAAGGTACTCAAAAGATACTTAGACTATAAGATGGATTTTTGTGTTGTCACGCCACAGGAGATTGTCTCGTATAACCAAACGGGTATTCTCAATAGAAACAGCAGAACCATAGATGCTGATAAAATCAAGACTGTAAGTGCAGACGGGTCTGGTATGATTAAGTCGTTATTTAACTATGGAGATATTACTTTTCTTTCCGAAGGAGATCAATCGGGAGGGGGAGATATTAGATTGAACTTTGTCGCTGATGTGAATGGTACAAAAAATAGGGTGAGAGATTTAATAGAGCCACATTTACAAAAACATACTATAAAACATGAAACCAGCTAATGCCGGAGGCGTATCAAGTGGTAGCCGCGACTGAAAGCAGAATCCTGAAGTACAAACAAACACCGAACAAACATTAGTTATTAAGGTTGGTGATCTCTTGCATAAACAGGGGAGCCAAGATGTTGTTGTGTTGCCGAATTTGATCATAGGGGACTCCATTGCTAATGTGAGCTGAACGGTTGTGCTCACTGGTGTCAGTGACGATGAGTTGTATGCCGCAGTAAAGGAATTATCTTATGATTTGCAGGTGCCCTGTGATTATTGTGGTGAGGAAAAGACTTTTTCAAAAGTCCTCCCCGATCAAAACTATAGTTTCATGTTAGAGCATCTTATTACACCAGAAATAGAGGAAGAGGAAGTTATTTTCCCTATTTGACCGGATGTGACTATAGACCTATATAGCGTCATTCGTGATACTATTTTGCTCGCTGATGAAGTGCAGCATGTATGCGAAGCGTGCCAAACAAGACTTGATACGAGTGAAGAAGACCAGAAATTGGATAGTAATGAAGATGGCCATATAGCCTGAAACATAGTATTCACCTAATGATTGTTCTTTGTTTGTGGAGCAAATAAGTGGTATAGGGTATCGCTTTTCAGATTATTTGTTAATAAAAAGTATGAAACTAGGAAGATATATACTTATACTGATTTTGATAGTTTTGGCATCTTACTGGTTTAATTCTATTCGTATTGATCGTGACGTAGTAGTTTGAGAAGGAGATACCTATGGGGTATTTTTTCAATCTATGTCTTGGTGGGATAGTCTGACTATGAAGATATATATCAAGTGACACTTCAGCGAATCTCCTGTTTTGTATCCTGGTGTGTATCGCTTTGAGACCCCTCTTAGCTATCAAGAGTTTTTGGATAAAATTAGCATTCCGCCCCAACCTATTATGGTCAAGGTGACTTTACTAGAGTGATGGTCGAGCCGAGATTATGACGCATTGCTTGCAAAAAAAGGTTATGCTCCTGCAAAGGCATATAGAGACTATATTACTAATCCAGAGATTATCTCCAAACGGAGACAACTTTATCCTTTTTTGCCAGCAAACTTAGTGAGTCTTGAGGGCTTCCTCTACCCAGATACCTATCATATTGATGCCAATAAGGGCAACGCGGTTCAGCAATTGGTCCAATTGCAATTGGAGAATTTCAATAAGAAAGTGCGACTAGAAAACATTGATTTGTTTAATCAGTTTGATGCCAAACTTGTTTCGGATGGATTTGGTTTTAAAATGAGTCTTTACAGTGTTCTTAAACTGGCAAGTATTATAGAAAACGAAGAGAAGAACGACAATAATAAGCAGACTATTGCTGGTCTATTTCTCAATAGAATAGAAAACAATATGCAGCTGGGTGCAGATGTAACGTTGTGCTATGGTCATGATATAACATACGACCAATGCACGCCAAGGTTTATTGTTGATCACCTATATGACAAAACAAATCCATATAATACTAGGCAACAAGCATGATTAACTCCTACGCCTATTTCCAACCCCAGTATCGCTTCCATAAGGGCCGTACTTGATTATTCTAAGACAGATTATCTTTATTATCTTCATGACACCGCAGGGCGTATTTATTATGCCACTACACTTGAAGGACACAATGCTAATAAACAAAAACACTTACCATAATTGATTGTCTTATTTTAACTCTTTATGATATTGCCTATGAAAACGTTTCTTACGAAAGCTCTAGAGCAACTACAAGGCAACTTACATAGCATAAAGACCTTTTTGAAGGGCCTGGAAGCTAAGCAGGATACGGGCGATTGAGATGATTTCGCTAGTGCGGCAAGTGATGCCTGATCAAACCCTTTATTGTCTTCAAACCAGGAACATTATCGAAAGTTTCGAATGATAGGAATAGTGGTGGTGGGTGTTGGACGATTTTTATTTACTATATTTAACTGGTTGCTCCTTATATTCACAGGAGTCATCATTGCCATTGCTGCGGAAAGTTTGATAGGTTACTTTGAAACCAAGACTCGTAGAAGACGATTAGGAATCTTACTTGCGTATTTTATCTTAGTGGGGTTGTTGCTGAGTGGCGTACTAGTTATGATTCCGTTTTTGGTCAATCAGCTGGGTGATATTATTGCGATCATTATCCATCGAGCGAGTTCTGTTGAATCTACTCTTCAAACAGTTGGTTTGGCCACTATGCTTCAACAGACTTGGTTTTATGACTACCTCAAGACTTTTGGTATCGACCTGGTAGAACCGAGATACTTAGAACAATTGCAGTCAATTATCCAAAATAATATTAGTGCTATTATTACTTTTTCAAGCGGCTATGCTAAAGATGCAGGAAGTATTGTAGTGAATACGGTAGGCGGCATTTTATCTACTTTGGCACAAATCGGTTTTGTTCTCACCTTATCAGTTCTATTGAGTATAGAGAAAAAATGATTTATGAAGATGATATATAGAATAAGCTGAAATTCTATCACTGCTCGCAAAAAAGTTACTACTCTTTATACCAAATTGTGATTTTGGTTGAGAACGCAGATATTATTGGGTATCTATATTGGTATAGCTATGCTTCTGGGTCTGCTTATTTTGAATATTTTTGGTATCAATATACCCAACAAGTGATCGCTAGCCGTTATCTCTGCTTTGACAGAGCTCATACCTTACCTATGACCGACTCTTGGAGGTATACCGGTTTTAGTTATGGCGGGCGTTTCTAATGGATGGTTTGGTATGCTTATGGCATGAATACTAGTATTTGCTGTACAGCGGCTGGAAAATAACGTACTGATACCGCTCTTATTTAAACAAAACTTAGGGGTGAGTCCAGTGGTGATATTTTTATGTATGGTGCTATTATGAATTACTATTGGTATAAATTGAGTAATTATTGCAATACCCATTGCAGTAATTATTACTATACTGTTTGATAAAAATGAATAGCTAGCGTTTTTGTACATCTGATTATTTAGTAATTATTGTTATTGTTACCATGTCTATCCAGTCTATCGGATGAATAGTCTATCAATTAAGAGACCACGAGCCCTATTTCTTTATTATGAAAAGGAAAGCTTTATCTGGTAAAATAGAATGGATTGCCCCAAAAGGTAAAATGCAAGCCAGTGAAGACGCGGAATTAACTTGTGTGAGAGAAATATCTGAAGAGACGGGTATGGACATCAATCAACTACAAATAAAAACTAAACTATCGTGAGGAGTAGAACTTAAGAATATGAATTTTGGCAAAGGCACAACTGATAAAATGATCAATTACTTTTTGGTGTACTATCAAGGCGAGCCAGATGCGATCACTATACCGAATGAAGAGTGACTTACTGGCATGTATAAATGGTGCAATCTAGGTGATATTATCAATCTGGTGCCCTACAAAGATCTTAGGGCAGTATTTCGTGAAGCCTATGATTATTTGAGTAAACAAACTGAAAGACAAAGAGCTTTTGAGAAAATTAAGATATAATACTCTATCTTACATATTAGTATTATTCTGTATAGCATGGAACAAACGAATATTACCACAAAAACCATACTATGATGAATCGCAATCGGGATACTCTGATTGGGATTCGGTATGGACTGATTTTCCTATTTTCAAGATACTTTTCATTGTGCATTAGGTAGTTCCACTTTGCAGATTGCAACCAAGGAGTTCCAGGGCTCAAGTTTGTGCTTGGATTTGGTTCGTCAGTTGCAAGGCAGGAAGACCGAGATTATTTCTCAGTTAGACCAGATTAGTACGGAACCAGCGTCAGCTTATAATAAATCAGTAAAAGTTACTCTCATTAAACAGCGTATTGATATTGAGAAACTCATAGGACAAATGATAAGCTGAGTTAACAACTTGGAACTGAGACTTTACAATAATTATAAGAAGAGGTATTTTAGCAAACTTAAGCCCATTAGGTCGAAACTCATCACTAAACAAGCTGTATTCAATGTTGACCTAGCACAATCAATTGGCGAGGGGGATATAGTATTAGTGACCAAGATTGTTCGTATCATCTGATTCAATTATCAAAGGATCAAGCTTATTGAGGGCATATTGGCAAGCAAATCCTTGGATGAAATGATGCCTTTACTGGATACCTATGAAGCTCTAATCGCTAACCAACTGCAATGAAAATCTGAATAATATGTTCATCTCTGGCGGATCTTCATTTGTTTGAAGTCATCAGTGACTATAATCATGAATACCTAGTGTTTTTGGATAACAGATTTGGTCCTTGGTGACAACTCTCTCGAGAGGATAGTCTAAATAGAGTAAGTAATATATTGAATAATGATATAGCAAGGTCATGTGACAAGATGGTCGTGCCTCCTGCATATGAATTATACTATTTGCATAACCCTGCAGCAGTCGTTTTTGCGAAACCCGCTTATAAAATGCCCTCTAAAATCCTTCCTGTGTTCACGAACTATCTATTGGAGCATGTCTTGCCTTATAGCATAGTCGGAAAAATTGGCCTGATCGGATACCGCAATCATCAAGTCTCTCTGGGGAAACATCGAAATCAGCTTATTTCACATCATGTATTGACCAGTAATCAGAACAAGAATAAACATTTCCAAAAACAGCTTCCTCTCTATACTATAGCAACTGACCATTGGCATATATTATATAATCTGCCAAGAAGCTGGTTTGTAAACAAACTCATCAAAACTGACTTAAAGAAATTTAAAGACTATGCCGTAGATACCTTGTTGCCTTTGGAATATGGCCACTTCAAGTACCAGAAGGTCTTTTTACAGGCATTTCACAAAACGGTGAGATTCCATTCACAGGTGAAACTAGCTCAAAGTATTGAACTATTGATAAAAGATAATCAGACTCAGTATGCTGTTTCCGTTCATTGTAGCGGAGACACGACTTTGCTTGAGTCCAATAAAAGGTTGATGCGAATGCTGGGTAAGGGTAAAAGCACTGCTGTTATATTTCATCATCTGGCTCTCTAGATAGTACATCTTGTTCCTGTTCCGCTTTGCCTGTTGGCTGATGTGGTATGATAAGTTGAAATTTGGTGTTGAAAAGTTACAAGTACTGCCAGGTTCATACTAGTGATATCTATATAGGGCCTTAGCTCAGTTGGTACTCGGCCATCGGCCGAGCAAAGCGACGTGCCGTGGGTTCAATTAGTAGATGTTATAGGGCCTTAGCTCAGTTGGTAGAGCAACGGTCTCCAAAGCCGTGTGTCGTGGGTTCAATTCCCCCAGGCCCTGAATTCAATTGTCTAGAAGAGAATTCTAGATTTTTTTTGTTATTCTTTTGGTTCTTCGAAGTTGATGGTATATATAAGCTCTTGTTTGTCTGAAAGACCTTCTCTTTCTTGAATATGTATTGGGGCATTCGATAGTTGTGGTAATTCGTGATTTGGTTTGGTAATTCGTTGGCTTGCCCAACTAGACCTTGCCTCACAAGCATATTTTACTGCATCCCCGATATCTCTATCCGGGAAGTTTATGATACTATGTAGCAGGTATGGCTTCCCCACAAATGTTTCTATGTCCACGGAGAGTTTGATTTTTTGCGTAAGCATCATATAGATTGCCTTAGCGATTTTTGCGGTGTCGGCATGAGAACTGCTAGAGCTTTTAACAAGTCCATCAGGCGACCACAGGTCAGATACGAATATCTTTAAACACTTATTTCCTATTATTTCTAATTTTATTCAGGGTCTGTCAGTTGCTAGGTTTACAAGTTGATTGTAGGCTGGCTGCTTATCATTCAAAGTATCCGCTATGGTTTCATGTTCTACAGCTCCTGGAAATCCGGAGCCTTGTGTCCCTGTATGCTGAGGTAGTGCATCTTGTTCTGTTGCCATAATGGATTCCAATAGCAATAAATACCTATCATATTATACATAGGTTTTGCAGTAATGCAATATATAATATGAAGTACCGCAACTTCTATTTCGCAGGCTCGACTCCTAATAGTATATCGAATTTTCTCACAAAGGCTCATATATATGCTCGTCGTTGATTCAGTAATTGTTTGGAACTCTTGTTTGTGCTTATAGAGTGTTTCAATTTCTCTCGGAGATTGCTATTGTAAAGCTACTTTTTAAGGGTAAGCTTACAAAACTCTTTTAACTAAACTCGTTTCTTATGAAGATATTCTATCAAGGTGCATTGGCACTACTAATTATGTGAATTATGAATTGATGATCGTATGTACAGAATATATTTGCAGCAACTACGCCTTCATTGGGAGATGCTGCGAGTTATGGTATTCTTTCAAGTACGTATGTTAATACTGCGGCAGGAACCACCATTAATGGTGCCGTGTGATTCACAACAGCACCGGCCGTCATGCCGGCTGGTACTCATATATATTCTGGTTCGGGTACTCCTTATTCATCAGCGGGTATAGCCCAAGGCTCTGCTTTGGCCAGCCTAGCATCAGAGGCCTGTACTTTTTCATTTGCACCCTGAGCGATTGATCTTTCAACTGACACAACTCACGGTCCTATTGGTGTCTATACTCCATGAGTATATTGTAGTGTATGAGCCATGCAAGTAGGAGGCACATTGACATTGAGTTGAAATGGAACATTTATTTTTAGAGCACAAGGTGCTCTGGATACTACAGCGGGAGCTACAGTGACCGTAACTAATGGTGCATCGGCATGTAATGTTTTTTGGACACCGACAGCTGCAACTACTTTGGGTGCGAACACCACTTTTATAGGTACCGTCATTGATGACGCAGGTATTACAGTGGGTGCGAACACCACGCGATTGGGATTGGGTCTTTCATTTGGCGGGACTATCACGACCGATACGAGTACTATCACTGTGCCATCTTGTCCTGTGTCGGCAACGTTGCGTGTTGTTAAACTTGTACGTACATGAGCAAATGCTGCAATTTCTTCGGACTTTCTTTTGTATGTAAAGAGTGCGTGAATTAATGTTTCCGGGAGTCCCTTATCAGGATCAGTAGCACCGGGAAATTCATATACCCTAAACGCTGGGACTTATGTAGTAAGTGAAGATATAAATCCTCTTTATGTGCAAAGTTTTAGTGGCGATTGTGATGCTAGCGGAAATGTAGTTCTTTCTACTGGCTCAAATAAGACTTGTACAATAATCAATACCAGTGTTCCGGCTCTTGTGTTACCTGGTGGTTGATGATTCAGTCCAGTCAGTTTTGTTATGTCGATAGTGTCCACTGGAATAATCGCAAACTCAGTAGTGGTTACTGGGATAATACCAAGTCCTTTGATTACCTGATCTTTCGCTTTGGTGACTTTGAGCGGCAATATCCTTCAAGTTTCATTACATTGAACGAGTATGATTATTGCCAATATTGCTGTGGATACTGGTTTGATCGGCTTACCGTCTTTTACTTTGCCTGTGAGTATTCCTCATACAGGTGCTGATAGTGGGTCAGAATATCCTATTATTATGTATATAACTATTGTGTTGTTGTTATTGATAGTAAGTCATATTGGTTTCAGAAAAAGAACATATATTGATTAAAGTTGTATGCTCTATAGTCTTGCTTGCATTTGTAAATAAAATAACTATG
Organism: uncultured Candidatus Peribacteria bacterium; assembly: GCA_964563595.1. Taxonomy (GTDB): domain Bacteria; phylum Patescibacteriota; class Gracilibacteria; order Absconditabacterales; family Absconditicoccaceae; genus CALMFT01. The sequence continues at coordinate 19,326 of CAZLWR010000019.1, forward strand.
TACGTGTAATCCAGTGCGTTATACTGGTATAGAGTTCCGAGATACTCCCTGCAGTTTTTCTTGCGTTTGCTGCGCATAAGATGTGAAAACAGTATCACCAATCGTGACCTTATGATTATTCCCGATGATTTGATATTGTAATCAAATTACAAATAATTATGAGTCTTTGTCAGCGTATTTTTTTTCTTACTACAAAAATAGAATTATAGACTTCTCTATCTACAAGCAAGATCAAACTTGTTATCTATTATTTTTTACTGTTTGCTTATGCCTACTATCAACCAACTACTCAAGAACGGAAGAAAACCAAAAAACTATAAATCCAAAGCACCGGTATTACAGTTTAGTGTTAATAAATTGGAAAGAAATAAGAAGGTGCCTCAACCATCTCCTTTTAAGAGAGGGGTATGTCTCAAGGTCTATGTTACTAAGCCAAAAAAGCCGAACTCTGCACAAAGAAAGGTTGCTAAGGTAAGATTGAGTAATGGGGCTGAAGTAATTGCTTATATTCCAGGTGTAAAACACAACCTTCAAGAGCATTCTGTAGTGATGATAAGAGGAGGAAGAGTGAAAGATCTTCCTGGTGTGAGATATCATATTGTAAGAAACAGATATGATTGTGCTGGTGTGGATGGCAGAAGACAAGCTAGATCTTTATATGGAGCCAAGAGACCAAAAGAAAAGAAATAAAAAAATCTAAAAAAAAAGTAGAAAATGAAAATAGTAACTAATAACAAAGATTCCTTTAGCTTAAGATTGTCATGCAATACCGTTAGACATCATGATAACTCTTAAAATCATACTTATTAACTCTTAACTCGTCATTATA
>CAZLWR010000020.1:0-2352 GCA_964563595.1 uncultured Candidatus Peribacteria bacterium
TTTGACAATATCTTAATGAGATTATCACTTTTTTCTTTGGGCTTGTTATATTTTTCGTCGATCGGTTTTGTTAATATTACTCACACTTTTATTCTTCGATGAAAGAGACTTTGTAGTCATTTCAAGCTTTGTGAGATCGTATCATATTTCTTTACAGGTTTCATCCACATCGTGATAAAATTGATTCGTGCTCATATGAAGACGTTTTTCTGATCTTCAACGTGCAAGATAAGCTTCTGGAGTGTTAGTAGAAGATTGACTGAGCGGATCTTTTTGTCTCTCTTGTATAAGCTCAAGGTCTGTTTTGTCAGCATATCATTCAGGTAAGAAGCTATGAAATGATGTTCTATATACTCCTCAGATCAAAATATAATGAAAATTATTAAAAAATGAGAAATCTAGGCCCTCGAAGACCTCTATGGTCTCTTTAAGAAACTGTTCTGTTTGCTCATAATTTGAATTTCGTAAGAAGTTACCCACAATTTCTCGTCTTCTGGAGATGTCTATAGTTTTACCTAGAGCATCATACATTACCTTCTTGGTAGGGTCAATTGAAAAAGATTGTTTTTCATCTTTTTCCGTGAATTCGTAGTGTAAAAGCATCATGGATTGGCTACATTATAATAATGCCACTTACTATACTTTTGTCAGTACATTAGAATATACTTTACTTTCATAATTGAAAGAAAATTTTCTAAAAACTTGCGTTGCATATTAATGCTCCTTCGTTACTAGATAATTTCTTTTATTCACAACTACAATATGAGCCTTCACGAAGAGTCTTTGTTGATACACAAAAAACTTCAAGGAAAAATTACTCAGGAAAATAAAATTCCCGTCAATAGCTATGATGATTTGAAATTATTATATTCTCCGGGTGTGGCGGCACCTTGTTTGGAGATACAAAAAGATCCCGAGCTGGCCTATGATTACACCTGAAAGGGCAATACTATTGCGGTCATTAGTGATGGAAGTGCCGTTTTGTGATTGGGTAATATTGGAGCCCTGGCAAGTTTACCGGTCATGGAAGGTAAGGCCTTGCTTATCAAAGAGTTTAGCAGAATCAATGCTATCCCTTTGGTGTTGGATGTACAAGATACAGAGCAATTGATTCAGACTATAAAATATCTTGCTCCTGGTTTTGTAGGGATTCATTTAGAAGATATTAGTGCACCTAGATGTTTTGAAATTGAAGATAGACTTGCTGAGGAATTACATATACCGGTATTTCATGATGATCAACATGGGACTGCTATTATCGTTTTAGCTGGATTGATCAATAGTCTGAAATTACTTGGAAAGCAAGTGGACCAGGTAAAAGTTGTATTGAGTGGTGCTGGTTCTGCAGGATTTCGTATTGCAGAATTGCTATGGGCATATGGTTTTAGGAATATTATTACCTTTGATAGTCAAGGAGCCATTCACCTTCTGAGAGAGAACATGAGTGAACAGAAAAAACTCTTGGCGGGCTATAATACAGAAAACTTTTGAGGTACATCTCTCGGTGAAGCTTTGGGATGAGCGGATATATTTATTGGGGTGAGTAAGCCAGACCTTTTGACATCAGAAATGATACGTACTTCCATGGCAAGCGATCCTGTTGTTTTTGCCCTGGCTAACCCGAACCCAGAGATTTCTTATGAAGATGCAAAAGCCTGAGGTGCTGCTATTATAGCAACTGGTAGATCAGATTATCCAAATCAAATCAATAACCTGAGCGTCTTCCCTGGATTGTGGAAAGGACTGTTGGCGAAAAGAATTCCCAAGGTAACGCTAGATATCAAATTGAGACTAGCGGTGTTACTTGCTGAATACGTAGGAGATAAGCTGAGTTTGGAATATATCGTTCCAACAGTGTTCGATAGGAATTTAGCAGACGTCATTGCAAGTCAGATGTAATTATATACAGTGATACGAACTATTGATTTGATCGTATATAATATACGCTATATTTTTTATTCTTTTGTTTCAGATTATGAAAAAAATTTTCCCAATCTTAATGTTATTGGTATCCTTATTAGTTGCAGGTTGTAATAAACCTATTGTAGTAACTGATGATATGCTGAGCGGTTCTGTTGTTACTGGTGATGTATCTACCGGAGCGGTTCTTACGGGCACCTTAGATGCCATAGCCGTCGTCACTCTTCAGGGTGTAGGTACAGAACCTTTCTGGGCATTTGTGATGACAGGTGGTGATATGGAATGGATGGCTCCTGGCGATACTGGGGTGGTGACAATGATTTACACTGGTATTGATCAGATAAGTAATTCAGGGGCTAGTACCGTGTATGCAAATCTAGCCAATGATATCGTATTGACGGTGACTACCGGATCTTGTAGTGATGGTATGAG
>CAZLWR010000020.1:2452-19527 GCA_964563595.1 uncultured Candidatus Peribacteria bacterium
AATGCTTCGTAATATCAATGAAGTTTTTTCGCTTCTGTATAATAAGAATCGGGGAGCATTTGACAGTTTCAGAGTTGCAGTGTAGCAAATTGTGCATAATTCTTTGGTACGGGTTTACCACCATGCGTTAGCAATTGATGTATATCTGACTCGTAATGAGACTTTACAAAATCTCGTATATATGTTATATCGCACTGAGTCAATTCATATACTTTTTTGCTATTCCAGTGATTGGTTGATGCATCTTGGATAGTTATAGCCAATGCTTGTACTGCACTCACAAATAATCACTTTGCAAATGGACTCGCTTTATGTCCTACTTCGATAGTTTCTTGTTGCATATTGACCTATAGATACTAAAAATTACATGTATAGCAGACGCATTCTTATAATATTTAAATAACTATTGTCAATATATTGTATACATGAAATATCAACAAGGTAAAATAAAGAGAGAACATCATACCCTCAAGGAATTTGATGCTATTCTCAAACAGTTAGAAAAAATCCCTCAAATAAAGAGATTGATACCCTGAAGAATATCCAGGCAACAAAAGGGGACCAGTGATCATGTTTTTTCTATTCAATACGAAACTCCGTCATGATGGAAATGTCTGATGAAAAAAGGTGGCACTGTGCAGGAGCTTTTTGTGATTGGAGACGATGGCTGGCAAGACCTAGTGAGTGGATTGTTTTAGAAATACTATCCATTTTTGATATTGTTTTTCATTGAGCACTCTGGGGAATTTACTTTGAGCTTGAGCTCATAATTCTTGAACCAAGAATTTTGTAAATAAGTCATTATCCACAAGGTGTACTTTGGGTGCTGCGAGGGGTCACATTCTTTCCACTGCGTAATCATCATTGAGTTTACCTAATATTTTATCAATATGAGCACTCAAGGATTGTGGTGCTAATGAAGTTTTGTGGGATATGCCAATCCGTCGTTCATGACATGGTTTACTATTACGCCAAGAAGCATAGACGGTGAATTCTGAGCCTGGTAAGGAACAGTTGTCACGTAGTTGATCAGCTGTTTGGGTAAAATTATCCACTGAACAATGTTCTCCGCATATGGAGATGAATTGTTTTGTTCTTCAGGTTATTTGAAATAATTGTTGTTTGCGGTCTATGCATTGTACAGTATCTCCAATGATATATCTTCGTGCACCTCCACAAGTCGAGACGATAAGGATGTATTCTATGTGTTCCTGGGCTTGTGATAAGAGTAAGGTTTTGGAAGGATCGTAGGTATTGTTATGGAGATAGCTGTGAAGAGGATAGAGTTCATAAAATATCTGATTATCACACATAAATGAAAAGCCTTTATCGTCTTTGTTTGTGCAATACCCAAAAAATCCTTCTGAAGCGTTGTAGGACTCATATATAGTGACTTTGTTTTGAAATAAGGTTTTAAACTTAGTCTCATAAGGACATAGTGACATACCACTGTACATCATGATTTTGAGGTTTGGTCGTATATCAAAAATACTTGTCAGACCGTGGTACTCTATAATTTGTTCCAAGAGAAGGACGGTTCGTGAGGGTAATCAGACTATGGTTCCTATATTTCGTTTTGGAGCCTGTATAACCATTTCATGCAGTCTGTCTTGCCGATTGGGTAATTTGGTAATAGTAGGTCATGGTTTACGTAATCTGGAAACCCGTGAAGGTGCGTACTTTTGCATAATGCCACTCATATCACCCGCAAAATAACCTGAGCCTTTTTGGAGACTCGTGCAGCCACCCAAAAACAATACTTGCTTGCCAAAAAGTTGAAGAGGATGGTGTTGTTTGAGTAGTGAGGCTATTTGTACATATCCTCCTCTGTAGATACTTTGTAGCAATGATTTGCTTATGGGTATGTATTTACTGCTGTTGCCCGTGGTACCTGAGCTGAGTGCATAATAAGGAGTTGTTCCTGGTCGGGTTATATTTTTGTCTCCTTCTAATTGTCTTCGTCGCCATTGCTCATACATAGCATCGTAATCTACGATAGGGACTGTTTTTTTCCGTTGTTCATATCGATCATCCTGTTTTAATATATGATGGAAACGATAATAAGTCCCAAACAAAGTACTTTCTGCTTTTCACATAAGTTTTTGTAGGGTAGGTAATTGTTGATTATAATCGAATACTTTACTTTGTAACAAAGCTGGTATTTTTAAGGGCGGTATGTGAAAATTATTTTTGGAAAACGCACGAAGACTCGAAAAAGAGAGAGTGGGAAGTTTCATGCTTGAGCTATGATAGCAAATAATACTGATATGATAGTAGTATTATCGAATAGATTTTGAAGAGGAAATGAATAATGTCATATGATGATTATTGATAATCAGATTATTATAGATTTTCAAAAAAAGATACTGGATCGATATGCGGTGCATGTGAGGGATTTGCCATGGAGAAAGACTACTGACCCGTATGAGATTTGGATATCTGAAAGTATGTTGTGCCAAACGCAGGTAAATAGAGTTGTCGGTTATTACCATAGATGGATGCAAATATTTCCTACTGTGAAATCTCTTGCCCATGCAAGCAATGAACAGGTATTGAGAGTATGGTCAGGCTTGGGATATAATAGCAGAGCATTGAGGCTTAAGCAGGCCGCTAAAATGATTGTGGATGGATTGCTTCAGCCGATGAATCAGCTTCGCAATGACGATGACGTCTGAGGTATATTTCCTTCAGATTACACTTCATTATTACAATTACCCTGAGTGGGGGATTATGTTGCCAATGCGATTTTGGCCTTTGCTTACAATCAAGATGTTGCCGTTATTGACACCAATATTAGACGTATTATGATCCACCAATTTGGATTAGCACAGGATAGCAGTAAAGAACTACTAAAAAGTGTAGCTTTGCAAACTTTACCGAAGGGCCAAGCAAGAACGCGATACAATGCACTTATGGATTATGGTGCTTTGGAATTGACGGTGCAAAAAACCTGAATTAAACCACTGACTAAACAATCCAAGTTCGAATGATCCACCAGGCAGGTGAGGGCAGGAATCATCAAACAGTTGTTGCACTCGCCTTCGTGAATTATGAGCTACGTAGATATACAAAATATATATTCTGAAAGAGACGATTTGGATCAGGTTATTGAGATAATGCTTAAAGATAACTTGATCTTTATGCAAAATGATATGTTTTCTATAAAAGAATAAAAAATAATAAGAGCTATTTCATGATTCGATTATTTGCAAAGTTAAGGTCGGTAGATTATACTAGTCTATGGATAATTTACTTGACTATAGGTAGGCGATGTCTCTTGCTGCTCCCAATACTGCAGAACTAAATGCAAAAGTTGCAAATGATTCACTTCCTGAGGTTCGTGCACAACAACTAAAAAATACCTGTCTTATCGGTGTAGTTAAGTCGCTACTTGGTTGTTTGCGTTTGGCGGATGAGCGACTGCATAGGAACGACAGCGAGTTAGTAGTGCAATTTGATTGATATTGGAGCAAATTGCTTCGTAAAGTTCTAGAAAATGGAAAAGCAGCCGGTGAAGCTCTTGGAGTGGCTCCTTGAAAAGTTGCTGCCACTTTGAATAAGGTACTCAATAAATATGGTTATCATGCTACTACTAAGACGGGTGTTAAGGTTGATGAAATAGCAGAATCTATTAAGCGTACTGGCAAACCGGTTATCGGGTTGATTCTTTCAGATGAATTACTCAATCCACATAGAAAGGGAAATCGGCATGAGATGCTTGAGAGATTAGCTAAATCTGGTAAAAGACTAATAAGACCCAAATGAACCGCTACTTGATTTCATTATATCCTGATTCTTTGATATAATAAGAAAACGGAAGAATTTTATATACGAAATCCTTATGGTCACTTTGACGTCGTTCCCAGGGAATTATTACAACAAAGAATGGATTTCCATCCGGAATACCGTGGCAGCATAAAAAACACTTTGCTTAGAAAAGCATGATTGGTTCAGGCGGGCACTGCTATATTTACTTCTAGGGTATCTAGTGCGCATACCCATTCCGAGGAAAGTTTAAGTCATGCTATTGGAAGTCACTAATATGCATTGCAACGAGTTATTAGAGGAGTGTCAATAAACTCTTTTTGTTATTATCGTTGTTTCACTGAATCCGCCTTGAGTTCGTAAGTTAATTTTTGTATACTGGGCTCTATAATAGAGGATTTTATTGTTAATGAGTTTCATGATTCTGATCATCATATCTTTTCTGGCAGGAATACTTAGTGTACTTGCTCCTTGTGTGCTCCCTGTAATTCCTGTTATTTTTTCTGGTAGCTTGGCAGGCAATAAGGGATCTCAAACACGAAGAATCATTGTGTCCATGATGATTTCCATTGTGCTTTTTACTTTTTTGCTCAAAGTATCTACTTTGTTTATTAGTATTGATCCGCATTTTTGGACCACGGTTTCCAGTGCTATTATTATGCTTTACGGATTGGTACTTATTTTTCCACAGGTTTGGGAGAAACTTTCAATGTGGTTGCGTCTGGATCGCGTAAATACTTTATCAGATCAGGCAAGTCATAAGCAATGAGTCTGGGGCGACATACTGTTGGGTGCATCGTTGTGACCGATATTTTCTACCTGTAGTCCAACCTATGCATTGCTTTTCTCTACTGTCTTGCCTATCAATCTTACTCTTGGTTTGATTTGCATGATTGCCTATGCTTTGGGATTTGGCGGATTTTTGTGGATTTTGGTTAAAGGTGGCAAGTCTTTGATCAAGAAGTTTTATGGAGTATCCGATAGCCATAGCTTACTGAAGAAAGTCTTAGGTATTATATTATTGATAACCTGATTACTTATTTTCACGGGCCATATCAAGAAACTTGAAACAGCATTTTTGGATTATGTACCTGATGTAAGCAAAATAGAGCAAGTCCTTATCAAACAAACCAAAGTAGCCGATGAGTTTAGCTCTATGAATAATGCAAATAACGCTGCTTTGAACACGAGTTGATGAGACGGTTCCGAGGGAGCAAAGTTATTGAATGCGAATTACCCGGCTCCTGATATTGGATGATTGACGGGCTGGCTCAATAGTTCAGCTTATACTTCATTATCACAACTAAGTTGAAAAGTAGTTATAATAGATTTCCGAACCTATAGTTGTATCAATTGTATCAGAACATTGCCTTACCTTGAAAAGCGATATGAAACTTATGCGAAAGATGGTTTGGTTATATTGGGTGTGCATGCCCCTGAATTTGCTTTTGAGAGAGTATTCGAGAATGTACGCAAAGCCAGTGCAGAATTTGGTTTGAGTTATCCTATAGCAATGGATAATGATTACACTGTGTGGAGTAATTATAACAATCATTATCGACCTGCTAAGTATATTATAGATCGTGAGGGGAAAGTAAGGTATACTCATTTTGGTGAAGGTAATTATGAGGAAACAGAAAAGGTCATTCAACATCTACTGTGATTAACGGTTCAGCCTTCTGGCACTCTAGAACAAATGCAAACAGAACTTGATAGTTTTCAGGGTCTTGACCTACCTGTTACGCCAGAGACTTATTTAGGAACTACGAGAAGATGAGATAATCTGATTTGGTCGCTTGAAGGTCAGTGGAATCAAGAACAAGAGAGAATCACGCTACAATCCTCAACCTGAGCTATTTCTATTGGTTTTCAGGCAAGGGAGGTAAACCTAGTTTTGGATTCAAAAGATAATACGCCTGTTAAAGTAACGGTGATGGAAGGCGATGCTGTTCTCAATACATTTACCATTACCGACTCAAAGCTCTATAATATTGTTACCTATACTGAAGCTTGAGCTCATATGATACGCATTATCATTGAATCTCCAGAGGTGAGTGCTTATGCGTTTACATTTGGGTAAAATTTCCGACAAAAAAGCTTGCAATCAGATTATTTGTTTTTATAAGAGTGGTACATACGTACTACTTTTATTTTCCACTTTTTGCTCATGACCAGACAATCATTGCAAGAGTATGCTCATCAGTTGATGACCTACTATCGTGAACAAAAAAAACTCCCTTCCTATCGTGAGATGCTGGGTCTTTTTGGGGTAAAAGGTATGCGTAGTGTCTCATTGATAGTAGATAAGTTGCTTGAAGCATGATATATCAGCAGATGAGACCAAGGTCTTGTGCCTGGTTCTAAACTGACTTCTTATCCAGTGTTTGAATCAGTGAGTGCAGGTTTTTTCTCTCCTGCAACGGACAACACGTACGAAATCAATATTGAACAATACTTGGTAGAAAAACCTCAAACTACGTACTTTGTAAAAGTCATCGGCGATAGTATGAAAAATGCCGGTTTGTTACCTGGAGATTTTGTCATTGTGGACGCTGCAAAAAAAAATCCTAGAGATGGAGAAATTATTATAGCGGAAACAGATGATGGGGTGACTGTGAAAAGATTTAGAAAACAGGGCACCAGAGTATGGCTGCAGCCAGAAAATGAAAACTATCCACCCTTAGAGCCAAATGGAGAAATGAGAGTGCTGGGTAGTGTGATTGGAAGTTTCAGGAAGATGAAGTAATAGGCATTCATTATATACAATAATTTTTTTTATCCTGAGGCAGAACACAAAAAAACCTCCTGTTGGAGGTTTTTCGAGTATTGAATGGATGGGTTTACGCTTTACAACTGCTGCAGCCAGGTATCATCTTGTTTAGTGATGAACTCCAAGTACAGCTGCATTGTTCAACACCGTCACTTTGACCAAGTATACTTTGAGTGTTGATTGCTGCTGCGACACCAAAATCATTTTGTTGAACATTTGTTGTTGGTACGTTGTTTGTTTGATTAATCATGGTTTTATTTATAAGAGATAAATAACAGTAGTGGTACTAATTATTTGCGTCTTCCCATAATCTCATGAATTCTTGTTGTATACGTTTGTGTTCCGTGATAATTTCATAGTTTGATCCTGATGTTACAGTATATTAGGTAATATTACTGTGCTGCTTGTAAGAGTTTCATGAACTCGCGTCCATATGCTCCTCCCTTTTCTTTCGGTAAGATTTCTTCTTTCTTTCTTTCCTTAAGTAACTCTTCTATTTCCAAAATTCTTGATTCGATTTGTCCATTTAAAGGTACGCTGAACTCTAATAGAACTTTTCCAATCTTCTCAGTGAATGTTGCTGGCATTGGTCATGGGTTGTTAGTCATTCCCATTTGAACTTTAGCTTGTTCAACAAGTCCAAATTCATAGAAAATTTCACTTACTGCTCTATTCAAATCTCTTGGAGGAGTAGAAGTCGTTGGAGTAGTCATACTTACGCTGCTTGATGATCCGTTTGTCATTGATAGTTATTTCATAATAAAAGTTATATTTGCGAGAGTCATATGTAATTAACACGAAATTGATGTCAATAGAATATAACTGTTTACTCAAGTAATCTTGCCTAAGCATAGATATCTGCAAGATATACGCTATGATATAAATTATTCGGGTTCAAATGTCAATAGATTCTACATTTTATCTACTCTTGGTAAATGAAGTAGATTCATTGTTTTTTCCATAATGAGAAGGTAGGACTGTAAAAGCAATGAAATAGCAGCTTTCTGATTATCTTCCATTTCTACTACTTTGGGTGAGTCATTATACCATTTATTGAACTTCCCTGCAAGATCTAGAAGGTATTGAGTAAGGACATGTGGTTTGATGAGATCAAGACTCTGTTTGAGTTTGTGGGGGAGTAATGATGTTTGGAACAGTAGTGACTTTTCTTCTGGAGAAAGTTGATCAATGGTATGTTGTTCTAGGATTTGTTGCATATATCCTATTTTTTCAATTAAACTCCTTAATCTTACGGCAGTATACTGGATATAGACTCAGGTGTCACCATTGAGTTTAGTCATGCTGGGGATATCTAAATTAACGTCTTTGCTGATATCTCCTTTGGTATCATTTATAATAAGTGCAGAGACTGCCAGTTTTTGTGCAGTGTTGTAATCAATCCTATCTTCAAATTGTTGTACGATAGCTTGTGTTATTTCTTCCACTAAATCCATAACCCTGTAGGCTCCACCTGATCTAGAAGCCATTTTCTTACCATTTTGTAGATAGAGGCCGAAGCCAAGATGCATCATCTGAGCTGGTTTGAGATAGCCAAGATATATTCCAAGTGCTATAATATGTTCAAAATATACTGATTGTTCAGATCATACCACATACATCATTTTGTCTGCTTGGAGTTGGGTAGTTCTGTATTTGAGTAGGGCTAGATCTCTTGGGGCATAGAGCGTGGAGCCATCTGATTTGGCAAATACTAGCACCTGATCTCTTCCTTCTTCTCGTGTATCTAGTTCTTGTGATTGTAAGGGTTTCCAATTCCCTTCAGCTGTTCTTTTGAGTTTGATAATCAAGGCACCTTGAGATTCGTGAACAATATCTTTTGCTTGGAGATCTTGTAATATCCCATTATCGAGTTTGACAGAAAATGATTCACCCAGTGTACAATCAAATGCAATATTCAATACCTTATACACTGTTTCAAAATCCATTAAGGAAAGCTTTCTGATTTCTATCCATAGCTGTACTACAATTTGACTATCAGTTTCTAGGAGCTGTACTATATTTCTGGCTATCTCTTCTTTGTTTGGCACATCAATTTCTTTAAATTTCCCATATACTACGCCCATCATAGATTCGGGATTGCTAAGAATTTGGTCTATAATCTGAGGATCTTGTTGGTAACAGTACTGCAATGATACCACAAACTTTCCAAAGGCCGTTCCCCGGTCACCAATATAATTCCAGTTAAAATGCTCACATCAGGTTTGTTGTAAAATATTGTACATAATCTGACCAATGATGGTGTTACGAAAATGTCCAATACTCATACTTTTTGCCATATTGGGTGCGGAGTATTCCATCAACAATTTTCCTCCGGTGTATTCGGGATACTGTATGCTGCCAAATGTTTCTTCGTTTTTCAAAAGCTGTGCGAGATGCTGAGAAAGATAGATGGCACTGATATGGAGGTTGATAAAAATTCACTTAAGCTCAAATGTGCACAGATCTCAATTATATCCTAATATATCATCATATAGTTGTTCAACAAATTTTTTGAAGTCCGATGTTTTATTCAACTCAAACAATCATTTAGCATCAATGACTAGATCGGGTCCAAGGAGTTTGGGTAATTCGATAACTTGTTCAGGCGTCGTGTATCACTTTTTTTGTAAATAAGAAATAATCTGATTATTGAGTTCATCGAGCATATACACTTGGTTGAATACTTTTTTGGCTGGATGGAAATGAGGTGCTTCAAAAGAAGTATCTATTGCTTGTGTTTGATGTGAGTTCCCATTGAGGGCTTGAGGAAGTTGCTCAAGTAAGGAGCTGATTATGTGATTCGATCAGGAAGAGGTCATTATTACACAATTATATATAAACTAATCATAAAAATACTGTATAAAATAAGGTACTTTTCAATCTTTGTTTCTTTGGAATTATGGCGACCTATACTTTTCTTAATTGTGTCTCTTTTTTTCGTATTCTATATTTGTATTAGACCCAGCATCATGATCTGCTCTGCCTGTCCTAGGAAACAGCAAAAGCGGGGTACTGATAGAACCTGGCAACAGCATTACTATCAGAGTTGATGATTTCACTCTTCAAAAGAAATCAGGTTATTCTTTTTGTTCAACAATTTAAAAACGTACATCGTGAAAAAATTCTTTGCATTGCTTATGTTGCTTGTGATAGTAGTGATGGTATCTTGTCAAAAAGAACAAATAGTGCCTAACGACTCTCACAAGTCTGCCGGTGAGTCTGTAGTAACAGAGCGTACTGATGGTAGCTGGAATGTGCCACTGACTTACTTCCGGTATGTGTGGCAGAATCGCCGACCAAGTGGTTGGATGCAAGTCTCCAATTACAATACCAATGGTCCTTGTGGATATCCCGAGTATATTGGTAATTATGTTTTCACTGAAGGAGGAAATACGAACTTGTGCGGTATTGCTTCATACTTGATGGGTGCTCATCTGGTTTCACACCCGGCTCAGATGGATGTGCCTTATGGTACGAATGACCGTGCAATTCGTCTCGTAGAAGCGGCTCGCCGATACAAAGTATTTGACCCTGCTTATGATTTTGGTGAATACACGTATCTCAATACTATCGGGATTATGTCTCGTGGTACTACCAATCCAAACAAGAAAGGTGATTTCACTAACTGGAGTAATTGTGGTCAATACTACTTTCCAGGGACTAGCTGGGGCGGCACCTCGAATAGAGAGACCGCCAAGAGTTTCATCCAATCGGCAATATCGTCCGGCAAGCCCTGCGTAGCACTCATTAAAGTGAATACTGCTTATGGTAATGCTAACAATCCTGGATATGTAGTTAGCTCTGGCAGTGGAGCTGGTCATATGGTTCTTATTACTGGTCTGACCATAAACACAGCTCAAGGTATATTTAAGATTCGTTTTAAGGATCCTTGGCCAAACAGTACTCAGACCTTTGAGATCAATTACAACTTGTTTTTAGATTCCATGGTTGCTGCTAGTAGCAATGGTGTTTACAATGTTTTGCGAATAAATGGTTTGTAATATTTTTTGAAAGTAACGACAATAGGTTGGTGCTTTGGGAGGAGTTTTTCTCTTCCCAAAGTTTTCTCCGGTCGTTTGTGTCATCTGAAAGATCCCCCCTTTATTTATATTATTTTCCATGTTGATGAATAATATCATTAGTTTATGAAGATATCACTATCCATTGAGAGCTAAACCTATCGTATATATCCTGTTATTACATTCTATTCTGGCTTGTTCCCCATTGCGTTCGGGATCATATACTCCTGAAGTTATGAGAGCTATAGAGTATGAGGATAGCAACGGAGACTACATACAAGATATTGAGTATTGAGAAACGTATTGAGATGAACAGTATGGATATGATGAAGAGTGTATTATGATGTCTAGAAGTGATCCGGCCCCTGCTTCAAAAAAAGCAAAAAAAGTATCGGTAGATACTTTACAACAAAAAAAACAATAGATGAACCAATAAGACCTATTCCAATACAACTCCTTGACCTGGTTTTAGGACTTTTGGAACGGCATATCTATTGGTCATAACCTCTCTCGCGAATTCCATATCATCGGCTTTAATTTTTGGTCGTGTGTTATAATGGATAGGCACTACAATTTTAGACTTGATCATACTACTTGCGATAATAGCATCTTGTGCGTCCATAGTGTATCTGCCACCTATAGGCAAAAAAGCCACATCAATATGATGATGTTGTAAAAGTTCCATATCTTTAGTGAGAGCAGTATCACCTGCGTGATAGATAGTTTTTCCTTCTGTATTCATTACAATACCTGCTGGTTGTGTAGAGTGTCAGCTATCTGCTATACCTCCATCATGTATCGCATGTACAAACTTTATCCAGAATAGATTCCCCTGGTGAGTCCCACCAATGCCGTAGCCTTCAACATTGGTCAATCCATGTGAACGAAGGTACTTCGCGACTCCATAAATAGTAACTACTGTGCAGTTTGGAAGAGACTTCGCTATTTCTATAGTATCTCAAATATGGTCTTCGTGTCCATGGGTGACTACTATGGCAATAATATTTTTTTCCAATACTTGTGCAACGCTCAGCTCGCACTTAGGGTTATTGGTGATAAAGGGATCAATGAGAATCGATCATTGTTCTTGTTTGATTTCTACAAAACTATGACCGTGATAGATACATTCAATCATATGTGCATGAAGAAAAAATAAAATACAGTAAGAGTATTTTTGAGGACTTTGAAATTACAATGATGTCCTACTATCTACAATAGTAGATCGATAAGATTAGTTTTACGAAATAGCGGTTTAAGAAATATTATGCAGATTTGCTTGTTTTTTTTGACGCAGTGCTTGAACTTGCTACTGGAGCCTCGCTTTTGGTTTTTACTTTTTTAATTTTTTCTTTTGCTTGTTGTACGATTTCAACCGTTTCATTTTTGAGTTCTGTGAAATGTGATCCTACTTTTCCGAAATCATCCATGCCAAGCCCATCTTTTGTTACATCTTCATAAGCTGCTTTGGTATGATCCAGAAGGTCTTTGCTTTTGGCACTAAGGTCAGTGACAACGTCTTTAACTCCCATTGCTTTTTTTACCCAAGTTTGTATTCGTGCAAACATCAGATTATGGATAATATATAATAAATGGTTACTTTACGTATAATAATAGGTTTTTTGAATGCAATACTCACTTTGAGTTTAGATATCTTTGAATTTGTAGATTTCTGTTCCATTGATAATATTTGCTGTATCTGGAGTCGCGGAACTAGCATGTAATACAAGAATTCTATCTTCCAACGTAATATTACCCTTAAATAATATTCTGATTATTTCCTTTCCTATTTGTTTGATATTGTTGTAGTCAAAACCTGGTGCAATTTTGTATCACTTTACTGATCGCAAGAGGTTGAGATATCTATACGCATAATCATTTTTGGTAAATGCGATAATAGGTATATTGGGTTTGTAACTAGCTAATCTTGCTGCAGTGTAACCGTTTTCGGTGTAACAAATAATCGCTTTGATGCCTATTTCCTGTAGAGTCCTATAGCTATTGTAGATAATATAATCGTGAATAAGATAATCAGCATGGATTTTTGCTTTCTCAAAAGGGACAACAGGACGTTCGATAATCTGATTTGCTAGTACTGATTCATAAAAACCAATAATAAAATCTGTGGGTTCGTCCATACTGATGATATCATCGGAGAACATGAAGCAACTTACTCCCTTTTCGATATAGTGTTTTACGCAGTCATCTACTGCTTTTTTAGAGTTAAGTTTTGAACAATCTACTCCCACTAGTACTGGTTTACCATCCAGATTACTAATTTCTATCATATTATCTATCAAATTGATTCATTTTGTTTCTCCCAATACTGCTGTGATATCTGTTTCGTATACCAAAAATGCATCGATATGAGGTAAAAATTCTTCCAACTGTTCGAGAACTTCAGCCATCTGGACTTTCATGATGAGCTTTACGTGCTCTCCTTTATTTTTGTTGAGGTAGGCTCTGATAGACATCATATCATCCACAGATTTCACATAGGGCACGACAATCATATTTAAGTTGTTTTGAACTGCTCGTATAAGATCTCTTTGATCTCTAGGCGTGAGGAATTCTATAACAGGTGTATAATCAGAAAAACCAACCAATACATCTGTTCCTATGGTCATAGTTACAAGGCACTCGGTGACCAATTTACCGTCTTGATTTTCTTTTACTTTCAATACTTCCTGTCAGTCTATAACAAGCTTTGCATTTTTAGTAACATCTGCCATCATAGTATAATCTATAAGCAACTGTGTTTGGTTATCTTCGAAGAAGTCTCCATACAATACCTCTACGGTATCTCATTTTTTGACGCTTATTCCATTGAGGTTTTTTGCTCTTACCTCTGGTCCTTTGAGTTCGAGCATGATAGACTTACCGCTATCGAGCTTGCTGACCATTTGTACGTATTTAGTTTTACTATCATCATAAGCCGATGAAAGTTTTATTTTAAATACATCGATGTTATTGATGGCTTTGCTGAGTACGGTTTCTTTGCCAAGAGCATTACCGATAGGACAGCCAATTTTTCCGAAGTGATGTATCATGAGTTGAAATGGTGAATTAAAATGAAGAAATAGAAATAATTCCTTATATTCGCTGATTAAAGATTAATTGGTTTACACACGTAGGTAAAGCCTGGATCATCAAGATCTTTAATGATAACTGGCTTATCGTTTGCAATAAGGTTGAGCTGTAACTTTTCTGATTCTATTACTCTGATAATGTCCAATATGTGTTTACCATTGAGTGCAATTTTTTGATCTGGTCAGCTTATATCTGCTGGGAGGGTAGATTGTGCTTCTCACATATCCATTTGAGTTCCAGTATCACATATCACTCTTCATTCTGCAATATCAAAAATAACGAAATAATTCGTATCCCTGGTGAGAATATTTATTTTCCTAATTGCTTTCTCGATATCAGCTTTGTTGACCAAAACAGTCGTTTCGAATTTACTCGGCATCACATTTTCGTTTTCGTATTCTGGGAAGTTTCAGGTAATGAGCAATGATACTACCTTCATATACAATCCAGTTGTTTTCATTTCCAATCCTATCAGATTATTACTCATCATCAATTGGCAGTCAACTCCTCACAAACTTAAGTATCGTTCAAGGCCTCTTTTGAGTTCCGCTATGTTGTTTTTAGGTACAATAACCTGAAGATTATCGAGATTTCCATCGTATGATATTTTATAATCTGCTAATCTCAGACTATCTGATCCAGCGAAAACAAGCTTCTTGAGTCCATCATACTCTTTGGATTTAATTAATACTCCTTGCAAAACGGGAACGAATGTTTTTTCTTGTACCGCGAAGTCAACCTTGTTGAGTCACTTTAACAATCCCAATGCAGATACGCTATGTGCTGGTGCATTGAGTTCTGGTATCCCCACATATTCTGAACCATTCAATCATTTAATTTTGATCGTATCGCTGGCGGTCTTCAATGTCAGGGTATTTTTGGTCATATCCATAATCAATGTCACATTTTCATCATCGAGTGATCTAATATATTCAGTAAGCATTTTTGCATCTACTGACAAAGCTCCTTGTGTATCCACTGTTGCTGGTACTTCGATATCAATATACTTTTCCATATCAGTTGCACGAAACAAGATCGTATCTACATTTGCTTTCATATATACGTGTTGTAATACAGGCAAGGTGCTATTTTTGGCAACGTATCTGCTGGCCAAATCCAATACATTTTTCAAAACTGCTGTAGGAAGACTGATTTGCATAGGAAGTACAGTTTAAAGAGTAAAATGTTCAAAAGTATCGTGTATGCTGAGTTGTTTGTCTCTTATTCTTGATCTCCTGGCTTATAAGCTAATCATAAATACTTCTCTCTGAGCTTCATCCGGAGTTTTCCTAGATTGTTTTCTCCCATTCCATCAGGTCCTACTCACCAAAAGCTATCTGTCGGTGAATCTTCTGCCATGTATCTATTGCCTGTTTTTGCGAGTGCTTTTCTTACATCCTCGTGTTGCTCATACTTAGCAATCAAGATCTTTTCCATAAGCGTTAGCAAATTAGGGTTTTGAGTAGCGTACTTGGGATCTATTTCGTTTATGAATTTTTCTTTTAGCCTTTTTGCCTCATGAGGACAAGGTGCATTCATAATCACATTAGCGATTCAAGGGCTAGTGTTGCGAAATCTTAGCGACTGATAGGCGTGTTCAGTTGTTCGATAGACATAGCCATCAATTTCTACACGATAGCATTGGAAATTATCAAAGTAATATCGTGGGTGTACATAAAATAGTACCTGATCTTCCATGGTCATTTATTACGTTATAAATCAGATTATAATAACTTCAATATCGAAATTTTTATTACTGTCTTGGGGTATTTGTCGCGAATATTTAGGGAATGAAATGTAATGGAGGAAATATTTGATTGGGTCCAAAAAGATATAATATAATCAGAGTCAGTATGATACCTATAATAATTCATCAAATGAGCTCTTCAAATGTATGGCCAAGTCTTTCTTTGAGTAATTGGAAGTTTTTTTTAACATGTGTTATTTCTCCTAGATCTATCCTTAATTCACCTAATTGTTTCCTCATTTCATTGAGTACCATCGCGTGTTTCCCGGCTTCTTGTCTAATGTTTACCGCATCATATCGGATAAGTATCCCTATACCAATACAAATCGCAAACTCTATGCTATGAAATCCATTGACCGCTGCCGTGAGAGCACATAAACTCCCGATAATAGCACCATGTACCGAAGGAAAACCTCATGATCTTCGTAAATAATCTAGTTTTATTGTTTTTTCTAACCTAAAATCGTTAATGATTTTCAATCACTGCACAAACAGGCCAACTGTAAGCGGCACAAGAAAATAAGGAAATTTTTCCAGCATGTGAAGCTCAACATAATGATAGTATTGACAAATTCAAGATTATTTGTAGTTAGATATTGATATTGTCAAAGGGAAAATAGGCTTCAGCTTATTTCTTTATTATCTATTAGGCAGTGAAAAATTGAACTGAAAAACTATAAATACGCTAACTATTTAGTCAGTGCCTATGTATATGTCTTATCAACAATACTTATCTAAAGACCTCATTCTACGTCCTGTCATAAAAGAGATTGGGACCTTACCCCTTATAACGCCTTCATTGGATGTCTATAAAGATCTCCTGGAGACCATTGTTTCTCAACAACTGAGCGTTAGGGTGGCTGACGTCATATGGAAAAGATTTGAAAGCTTGTTCGATAACAATTACCCCGGGATGCAAGAGGTGGTGGATATGCCGATTGAGCGTATGAGAGAGGTAGGTTTGAGTAATGCAAAAGCTCAGTATATCAAAAATATTGCTCAGTATTGGATAGATCATAAGCTGAACCAGGAGATAGTATCGTCTTTGCCAGATAGTGAGCTGTCTCCATTGCTGTTAGCAATAAAGTGAGTATGACCCTGGACCGTAGAGATGATGCTTATGTTTTCTCTTGGTCGTGAAGATGTGTTTTCGGTAGGGGATTTGGGTATACAAACTGCTATGATCTGATTATATGATTTATCTTGATCAAATACTAAGGCGATAAAAGAGCGTATGCTAGAAATCAGCAACCAGCGAAAGCCTTATAGAAGCTATGCTTGTAGGTATCTACGAAAATGGAAAGATATGAAAAAATAATCTGATTAATATTGACATTTATTTCATAATATATATCGTCTCTGTATCTTAGGTGGTACGTATTTTATTATTTCTCAAACTAGCATGAACTCTAACAATGGCTTAATTCAAAAGGACTCTCCTGAAGCTGCTGTAGATATATTAAACAGAGGTATCACGTCTTTCGCTCTCTCTATTATTATTGCTGCTGCTGTTGGCTACACCGTTATGCCAGATCATGAGGTTTCAAATATGACTCTTGAAGAGATTAAAGATCAGCTTGTTAGCTTAAAATTATCCTATGGATTTGTGGCTGGGACGCTATATTATATTATTAGCACTTTAAGAAGTAAGAATGCTAGACTTTCTGCTCAATTACAGCAGGCATTA
>CAZLWR010000021.1:0-2590 GCA_964563595.1 uncultured Candidatus Peribacteria bacterium
ACGTGGTTATTTTTTATTTATTATTTAACATTTATATCCTAATGGCTAAGCCTAAAAAACTAAGCTCAGTGTGAGCTCCACTGATTAAAGAAGGAGCTAAAGTGAAGGGAACAATTATTGCGAAGTATAGCAATGGTGTGATCTTGGCATGTGAACAAGGTGCTTTTGATGGTGTTTTAATGCCAAAAGAAGCAAGGGAGCTCGAGAAGGGTGGATTAGATTTATCAATTGGTACAGAACTTGAGGTAGAGATTTTGTCTACTGACGTGATGCACGAAGAAGGTTATTATATTGTGTCTGTGACAAGATTGTTGCAACATGATATCTGGAAATCTATTCATCAGAAGTTTGAGAGTGATGAATTACTAACTGTTATTCCTACTGAAGCGAACTTGTGAGGTCTTCTCATCGATATGCATGGTATCAAGTGATTTATACCACTTTCACAACTTTCTCCAGTAAATTATCCAAGAGTTGAGGATGGTAACCAAGAAGCTATTTTCAATAAACTGATTGATCTGGTTGGAAAGGAATTTAAGGTAAGAATTATTACTATTGACGAAGACGCTAAGAGAGTAATATTCTCCGAAAGAGAAGCTATGAGAGAGGAGAGAGAGAAGATTATGGCAAACTTGGCAGTTGGAAACATGTATGATGGTGTTATTTCTGGTCTTTCAAGCTATGGACTGTTCGTGACAGTCGGTGGTTGTGTAGAAGGATTGGTGCATATATCAGAAATTACTTACGGTCACGTAGATAATATTGATAAATTTGGTAAAGTTGGTGATAATGTTCAGGTGAAAGTTATATCTCTTGATGATGGTAAAATATCATTGTCTATGAAGAAGATAAAAGATGATCCATGGTCAATTATTGCGAATAAATTTACTGAAGGCGATGTTATACAAGGAGAGATAATCAGATTTGTGCCATATGGTGCCTTCATGAGAATCTATGATGATATCAATGGTTTGATCCACATCACGGAAATTGTTGATCATCCAATTTACAACCCAGCCGAAGTACTCAAACTTGGGGAAGTACTCAAAGCAAAAATCATTGTTTTTGATCCCAAAGCAAGAAAGATCGGTTTGTCTGTAAGAGCATTAATTTGTGAAGAAAAAGGAATTCCATATGATATTTCAAAGACAGCATTGGCTCTGAAAAATAACTATGGTCCTAGAAACAATAGTTTCCAACCTAGAACTGATGTAGTGTCACTTGGTTGAGCCGCAACTGACACTGTTGCTCCTATAGTAGCTCCGGTTGTAGAAGAAGAAGTGGTGCCCGAGTAGAGAACGATAAAATATTGTTTTATCAATCAAGAACCTGCCAATATGGTGGGTTTTTGTTTGCTTGAAAAATATGTCAGAATAAGGATTATTTGCGTAATTATTTGTGTTCCCGTAGGGGAATATAAAAATATAAAAAGTTATGTCTCTGTATATTTATTTAAGTTTCTGTATTTGTATGTATATCCATATTCATTGACATAGCCACTATAGCTTGCTCGAATCAATTGGTAAGGTGGGCAAGATTATTGATAAGGCAAAAGAGTATGGCTATCCAGCTATTGGTATCACTGACTATAATGGTATGTACGGTATCATGGAATTTTACACCAAAGCAAAAAAGGCTGATATCAAACCCTTGTGTGGTATTGAGCTGACCTTAAATTTCCAACTTGCTAAAAAACCTGACCAAGAGCAATTTATTGTTCTTATTGCAAAAGATTATGAAGGTTACAAAAATCTTATGAAACTGACTACCATTGCAAGTACGAAAGGTAGTCATATTATACCTATAACTGATTTTGCGACCTTGGAACAGCATGCTCAAGGAGTTATTTGTGTATTGTGAGGAGCAAGAAGTATTTTGAACGCTTGGCTAAAGATAGGGTATGACAAAGCTAAATTAGCGGAACAATTGCAGTGGTTTCAGAAAGTGTTTGCTGGGGATTTCTATTTGGAGTTGACTGCTCAAGAGTATGCTTTGGAGCCAGAACTGAAAACATTAAATAATCAGATTATGAGTTGGTGACAAGAATATGGCATCCCTATTATTGCCAGTACCAACTTTCATTATATTGCCGCAAAGGACAAACAAGCTTTCGAAGTAGCTTTGGCTATCAAGGATCAAAGACAAATTACAGACCCACTAAGAAGAACTATCAAAGGTAATTATTACATTATGAAGCCTGATGAGGTTGAAGCTGTTTTGTTAAAAAATGGATATACCCCTGCTCAGATACAAGAACGGTTTGCCAGCAATCAAAAGCTTGTGGATACTGTAGATCTTCAGCTGCCCGCACCGACTGCTAAATTCCCAACATATCAGAGTCCCGAGGAGATGATTTCACTCTATGATAAAATGAAAAATAATCTGATACAAGAAAAGTAATTAGTATATTGACATTATGTATAATATTATTATTGTACTTTTGCTGTATATCAAACCAAGCAGCTGAATATATGAAAGTCAAACCTTTGCTTACCGTTGTGCTGGGCCTGCTTATGATGGCCCCGAATTTCTCCTGCATGGAGTCTGATCCAGGTGTGGATGTCTATTTGTTGCCCTGTGACGAGGAGGG
>CAZLWR010000021.1:2690-19364 GCA_964563595.1 uncultured Candidatus Peribacteria bacterium
TTTTTTTGAATCTCCATCGTGGTTTACTACGGTGGAGATTTGCCATAATAAAAAAAACTTAGTTCATTGTAGGCACTTAATATAAATAAGTATATTGACAATGTAATAGACATGATTATAGAATTGCTGCTATTCGAAATACTTTGGATAGATACATGTAAACCACATAAGTTTTATGCTGAAGTACAGTTTATTGCTCACCCTAGTTGCTGGGCTCGCAGCAGTATTTAATTACTCCTGTACATCCGATGTGTCAGAGACTGTCGGTGTCTGGACATTCGCAGGAGAGGGTGATTCACTCTCGCTTTGCCAAATAGGGAATGGGGATATCCCCGGCTATCTCCCAGCCATTGACGTCGATCAAGTTCTGAAAGTCAAAGGCGACAGTATTGTCACCCCGCAGCTGACTTTCCATAAAGATCAGGTTGCTGGTGGTGTGCAATTCAAATATTGCAACGGTCTATACTCTGCCGGGATATGTATCGGTGGAATGGAGTGCTACAACGGACTATGGTTTGTTCCGGATCACACTGTTTTATTCACCGGTTCGCGGTACGCAATCAACAATGTCCGCGATCAACTTCGGCAAATTGGACTGCCGGTGACCAGTGAAGAGGATTTCAGTGGCCGTTGAGTCCTCCCTATTGAATAAAATCCCCGTTGCGGTTTCGCGGCGGGGATTCGCCATAGTATAAAAACGGATCTTTGTCCGTTTTTATATTTCTGATTATGAGTCGTTTTCTGAGTAACTTAGCAGGTCCCTCGACTGCACTCGGGATGACGACGGATAGATTATTTTCAAGCTTTTGTGATATTCTTGATAGTAACTTCAAATACTAATGTCTTACCAGCTAATTCTGGAGCGAAGTTTGCAACAACAGTGCTGCCACTTATTGATACAATTCTTGCTTTTTGACCACCGAAATCATAAGACTTGCCTACTTCTGGAGAAATACCAGCAAGTTTAAAGGTCTCAATATTCATATCTACATTGTATTTTGGATCATTTGGATCACCGTATGCTTTGTCCGGAGATATAACTAATTTCTTAGTTTCTCCTTTTTTCATACCAATAACTCCTTCGTCAAATCCTGGTATCATTTGTCCAGCACCTGCTACAAATGTTAAAGGTTCATACTTTCTAGCTTCATTGAGTTTGTTTGCTTCTTTTGCTTTTGCTTCAATTGAAGTGTCAAACAATGTTCCATCTTCCAATGTTCCTACATAATCCACACTCAGGGTGTCTCCTTTTGCTACTGTTTCAGCAGCTGCAGAAGTATCTAAATCTGGATTGGTACCATCAGTATTTGTATTTTTATTTTTTATTAATCCGCATCAACCTAACAAAAGTGGTAAAGTTACGAAAGCAAGAAATAGATAAAATTTCATTGTAGCAATTAATAAATAAATTATAGTCACACCATAATGACTTACTGCTAGATTTCAATAGTGTATCCAAAGCAGTCGACTATTGATATTGATAAACATCAATAATCAGCTTATAATTTATTGACATACTTTTACGTATATGATAAGACTGCAAAGCTTAGATCATATTAGTGAACAATCGGGCATTTATATTTTTCGTGATAATAAAAAACATATTCTGTATATAGGTAAAGCAAAAAATCTCAAAAAGAGGATTAGTCAGTATTTCGCTCCTTGATCTTTGTGGAAACAAGACATGATGCACAAGGCTGAAGATGTAGAGTTTATGGTTTGTCAAAGTGAATCAGAAGCTTTGGTATTAGAATCAAACCTGATCAAACAACATAAACCCCATTATAATAGACTTTTAAAATGAGGTAATAGTTATGCTTACATAAAAATTACTAGTCATCCTCGGCCCGAGGTGATGCTAACTAGGTTTAGAAGTAATGATGGAGCCATCTACATTGGCCCCAAAAACAATACTATGGAACTTAGGAAGCTGATTCAATGGTTGAGACAATTTCTTCAATATAGGGGCTGTAAAGATAGTATGTTCAATAAAGGCCAATTGTGCAATGACTTTGTATTTGGTTTGTGTAAAGGGCGGTGTGTATATGCCAAACTTGGTACAAGGAATGAACAACAGTATCTTGATGCAGCAAAAAAACTAGGCTTCAAGATTGATTAATTAGTTGGTATTATCAAAACTATTTCCGTATTCCTTTTGATATGCGTTAGATTGATATATTTCGCCGTTTAGGAAATTCATATTCAATACTTCCTTTCTGGATGTTAGGATTATAAGACTGTTTGATTCTCATGGGTTTTTTTCAAATGTTTGGTGCAATCGCTCTGAGGTATTTATCAGTTTCGCAAAACCCTCATTGTATATCAATCAGGGTGAGTAGCCTTCCAGGCAGCAGTTTTGGTTGTAAGCCATAGGACTGATATTGTCTGACAAAATTTTCTTGTGTCCAATATATGGCTTGTTCGTACGAATCGAACTGATCAAAACATTTGTTGATACCTCTACGTGCACCGATACCAGCTATGATAAACTGATTTTCGTCGAACTTTCGGATAGGAGTATAATTGAGGTCTATGGCGTATTGCATGGCAATGAAAGGTCCAAAAAATGTTATTTGTCTCAAGATTTTATTGAGTTCTTCTAGTGATTTTGCTTTAAGTATGTCCGGAATCAGCGGAATGAATTCCTTTTGGATGATAGTAAGCCGTGTCTCATGCTTTGAAGGAGTATTATATTTACTACTTGATCATGTCATCATATAGGCATTGTTGAAAATAGGCTGTAATTGTTGAATGTTTGACAATATATGAGAAATGGTTTGCACATCAAAAGTTTCTATAGTCGGATAGGCTCCCAGTTTCCATAATAATTGCTCTCGTGTTTGGTATTTATTGAAAATTTTGTACAAAATGACCTGTAAGATCAAGTCTTCAGGCTTTCCTTGAAAAGGATTAATAATGTGTTTGATGAGGTATTGAGACTCTCTATCGAGCACTCTGTAAGCATTGGTGAATTTATAATTGGATAGTATGGGATCTGTACTCCGTGGATATGTTTGTTTATTCAGTCTATTCCAAAATATATTCATCCTTTCGGTGATGAAAGCGAAGTAGTAGTAGAAATAAGAGTTTGGAGTTATGATTTGAAACCTGAAGATAATAAATATAATCTGAAAATTTGTAAATTATGACTGGGATTTCCACTGATTTTTTGTATTGATGAAAAAGATGAATAGGCTGGTTCAGTTGTGTATTGGTATTATCGGTGTCCCATTTCTTATAGTGGGTTTTTCCTATTTTTCCCAAAAACCAAAAAACCTACCGATAGAGGACTTTGATACTTGTGTGTATCAGATTATATCCTCTTGAGAAAGCTCGTCCGCACACCAAGGAATTGGATCTTATTGGCAAAGTGGTGTTTGGGTGACAGCTTACCATGTGGTGCAAGAGTGCGGAAATACCTGTGTGCTAGATATAAAAAATAATCAGAAATCTAAATCTGTTCCTATACTAGATATACAGAGGATAGGAACAAGCGATATTGCGTTGTTTCATACTTCTTTTGCTCCACGTTGTCAACCGTTGGCACATACTACCTTTGTAGCAACTTTTGTTTCTGGTGTATTGCAGTATATCCCAGTGAAAATAGATGGGGACATAATTGATTTCCTTGCTGACTATGGGCAAAGTGGTTCACCAGTATATGACGGCTGAATCTTTGTGGGGGTTGTCAGTAAGAGGACCGAAGCAGGATCCTTTATTGAACTGTTGCCTTAATGTTGCAATAAAAAAAGTCCACGAAGTGGACTATAATTGTTGAATCTACTGAAGATAATTATGCAACATCATCATCAACATCTTCTTCAACTTCATCTTCAGCTGCTGGATCTGCAATAACACCAGCTGCATCTGCTTCTGCAGTAGCAGCAAGTTCGTCGCCTTCTCCTTCAACTACAGCTTCACCTTCAGCTACTGGAGCTTCTGCTTCATCTGTTGCTTCATCCTCTTCAAGATATTCAAAACTGTTCAATACTACGAGTTCTTTAAATGTCATTTCTGTAAAAAAAGAATATAAATCTTAATGCTCTAAGTATAATCAGAACATTACCCAAATGCAAGACTTTGTTGTCACTTTTTTCTCTATTTTGATACTATGTGTTGCCAGTTGCTTAGTTTAATGCTATAATACTATTATATTGACTTATTCTATTGTTGATTATTATTAAGATATTTCTAGAGAGTTAATAAAAATGTCTCGTGGTATTCTATATTATTTCATAAACATAACATACTAAACCTCTGTTGGCTGTCACGGTGGGGTCGAGTTGTTTGATGCTGCCCGATGCTGCATTCCTCGGATTTGCAAAGAGTGCTTCGTTATTGGCTGCTTTTTCAATGTTTATTTTTTCAAATATTGACTTAGGCATGACAATTTCCCCTCTGAAATGAATTTCTTGGAGATGGGGTATGGTTTTTGGCAAGGAGCTGATGGTAGCGACGTTGGCTGTGATATCTTCTCAGATTATTCCATCTCCTCTAGTGATAGCTTGAACAAACTTACCATCTTTGTAAATGAGCTCTACGCTGATGCCATCATATTTAGGTTCTATTACAAAAGATAGATTATTGCTGTCTTGTCAGGTCTTGCTGAGCATCCTAGAGATGCTATCGTACCAATCATTGATATCCTCTGCATTATAGGTGTTATCCAATGACAATAGGGGATTTGCATGCGTGGCTTTTTTGAACTCTGATTGTTTGGTAAATTGAGATTTAAGACTTTGTGTGGGAGATTGAGGACTGATCCAGTCCGGGCGTAGAGCTTCAACTTCTTTAAGAATAGCAAAAAGATGATCATACTCTACATCTGATATTTCACTTATAGATTGATCATAGTACAGATCATTGTGATAAATGATAGTTTCAATGAGATCTTGATAATCTGAAATGGTATAACTACCCATATCTTTGGATGTCATAGCTACGATATAGCGTAAGTAAAAACGTACCCGATGAGGTACGTTTCAAGATAGTCAATTAGATGAGATTATCAATAAAGACTCATATTTATTCTGCAAGTTTTTCTTCAACAGTATAATAAGGGCTTTCCGTACTTGGTTTGATAACATAGTACTTATTCCCTAATTCAGTTGGTCTTACGTAGGCTTCTTCGATAGATCCGTTGATAACGGTAAAACTCGTCGTGCCCAGGAATGTCTTTTCATTCGCAGTGTATAAGTCTCCGAACCAGATGAAGTTGGTATTACCTACCCCGTAGTTATCAATCTTTCTTTTCTTGATCAAGTAATTGTCTCCGAAAATATTTACTGGGAAAGATTCATTGGTGAGGTTCGTAAGAAACTCTGTTTTTACGAAAGCATTACCCTTTCTGAGTCCATTGCTAGCAGTAACGCTATCATTGAGTATAGTTAGGAATTCATTGGGGACCTGTACAGTCGCACTTGTTTGTTTGAGCAGTTTATATTTTATATTGAATCTATAGATCATCAGTGCTATTTCGTATCTGGTGACGAAACTAGTGAAGTTCAGCAGGTCTCTATCTTTAGTAATACCAAGTTCGTATGCTCTTTCGTAGTAGTTGTGGAATCGTGGCTCTGTATTTTCCGCATACGATTGATTATCAAACATTCTCACGAGTACTACAATAGATTGAGATTTACTGAGACCTTCTTTGGGGTAGAATCCGTCTCCTCAGCCTTTGAATAATCCCATCTTGCAACTTTCAAACACATCATTCAAAAGATCATTAGAGATCATTGCATTATCTGCGAAGATACAACTTTCATTGGAGATTTCTGCTTTGTACTCCATGCCAATGACATTTTTTGCAAATCTTGAGAGAATCTTGGTTGCTTCTTCTCTGGTTATCTTATCAAATGGTCTATAAGTAGAAGGAGTACCAAGACTAGTGATCCTATTGTTATACATCCAGGCCAATGCCTCTATAAACTCTGGGTCTTCTGATACGCCGAATCATGCAGATGCAGTGTTGAATAAAGCCGTGTCCGTAGCAATAACGGCTGCAGTTGTATTGGTGTTGATGGTTCCTGTACTTCCAGTTTGTACATTTCAGGTTTGTGTGCCCGTGCCTTGGATAACTTCTACTGTTCAAGTGGAACTGATAGTTCAACTGAGATTTACAGTAGTTCCGGAAGCTGTTGATCCAGTATCTGTGGTATAAGCAAAACTATAGATAGATATGCCCAATGCAGTGCTTGCTATAAGCATTAAGAGGCTTTTTGAAAAGAGGGATTTAAACGACATGCCTTTTGAGATAAAAAATAAAAACAGATGCTACTGTTATAATAATGTGTCTTCGTACTGCCATAGTATACGAAGATCCTAGGGATCTGTAAAACAGTATGAGTTGACATGTGTTTGTGTATACAAAAAAATACACAATTATAATGTGTTGTGTATCTGACATTTAGTTAATTTACCGAGAACAGGACTCGAACCTGCACACCGTACGGCACTGCGTTCTAAGCGCAGCGTGTCTACCAGTTCCACCATCTCGGCATCACATTATTTCTATTATTACTCTTATGAGCTGCTTATTATAAGGATAAGCGTCTGTACCAAATAGTTATTTTCTGGTAGTTTGCAAGGTAAGATGCTTGTATTCAATGAAAACTGAAACACGGATTGAAAAAAAAGGTAAAATAGGTTAACTGCATCTATGTCTTCCCAGCATCTTTATGATTTATGGATTCAGATTATTAAATCTCTTGCTTTGTCTAACGACAGTAAGAAGATTTTTAGTTTTCTTAATAAATGTGGGATAATAAGCATTGAAGAGAATACTAAAAAAGTTGTAGTTGGGGTGGCTAATGAGTTTGTCTTGATGCAGGTAAGGAAATTTTTCTTGGAAGGCCTTACGCAGGCAGTTAAAAGTACGTATAATGACCAATATAATATAGAAATTGTAGTAGATCCTCAGCATCTTATACCGGTAGAACTCAAAGGGGTCTTAGATATGCCATCTACGAGATCGGTCACTGTTGAGCCGACCTCTGATAAAACTCAAAAAGTTCAAACCCAAGTGCAAAAAGTATATAATACTCATAAACATGCTTTAACTGACCAATTCGGTGTCCTGTTTGATACCAAGTTTCAGTTCAGTAATTTTGTAGTTGGATCAAATAATGAATTTGCTTATTCCTTGCTTTACTCTGTTGCTCATCAGCCAGGTGTGATACACAATCCTTTTTTCTTGCATGGAAATGTATGACTCGGTAAAACGCATTTGTTACAAGCTACATGAAATACCATTATAAATCAATTTCCTGATAAAACAGTTTTGTATTTGCCTACTTCCAAGTTGGTCACTGAGATTATTGAATCTATCAAATCAAGTTCTGTGAATAAGTTGCTTGCCAAATTTGAAGGTGTAGATGTACTGATCTTGGACGATATACAAGTGATAGCCTGAAAAAACGCCTGTCAGGATATTTTATTATCTTTGTTCAACGATTTTGTAGACAAAAAAAAGCAGGTTATTTTTTCTTCTGACAAGCCCCCTAGGAGTTTATTACAAATTGAAGATAGGCTGAAAACAAGATTTGCTCTGGGTGCAATTTGTGAAATATCCCAGCCAGATTTTGAAACCAGAATGGCAATATTACAATCCAAGCGAGAAGCAAAAGGTGAACACTTAAGTGCGGAGCATTATGAACTTATTGCACAAACCATTACTGATAATATTAGAGAGTTGGAGGGGATTACGAATACCCTTATTATGAAAAAGCAAATGTTTGACAAGGAGCTGACTTGAGATGATATTGTAAATGTGTTAAGGTCACTTGGTTATACTCCGAGATCTGCTTTGCAGCATGAGCAAACTGCCTGAGCTTCGAAAATTAAGAAAAATAAAGGACAAGAATTCGATCAGATGGTAGAGCAGGTAGCCAATTATTATAATTTATCAGTAGAAGAAATAATCTGAGAAGGCAGGAAAAAAGAAGTTGCCGTGGCACGTCAGATGTGTATGTATATCGCCAAAAAGCAATTTGGGCGAACCCTTGAAAAGATAGGCTTGTTTTTCAAGAAAAACCACAGTAGTGTGATTTATAGTCTTGATAAATTTGAAGAATTGCTTCGTGATGATGAGGTGATTAAGGAAGACTGGAGAGCGTTAGGAATGGGTTAAATATCATTTTGATAAAAAAGAAAAGTCGCCCAGATAAACAGGGCGACTTTCTCCCATGCTGACAACCAGCATGGAGGATGTTATTACGATTAAAATCAGATACAGATTTGGTGGGCGTTCAGGGCGGTTTAGCGCTCGAAAAGGTTATCGTACGTATTACCACCATTCGCCGGGAGCTCGATGGTCTGTTTGGGCCGGGTATTCAGGTCCAGGGTTTTGGCGGTTTCGAGTTTGCCGGAGACGAACAGGCCGCTACCTTTTTGTTCCCATTGCTGGAGTAGCTTGAGTCCTTCTTCTTCGAAGACGCCATTTTGTAGGTCGGCATTGGCCATGAAGTTCTTCGAAGTATCCATGAAGCGCTCCATCTCGCCGACTTTCTGGCCGACTTCTTCGGCCATCGCTTCGAGGGCCATGTCGTACATATAGCGTTCGTCGCCATTGCCGGAGATGATGGACATGGCACTTCGCAAGGCACTGTGACTTGCCTTGATCATCTTGTACTCCTGCTCTTTGACCTTGACTTGGTCGGTCAGATCTTCAAGCATGACTTCGGAGTTTTCGTACATCTTGGACAGGAGCTTGGACAGGATTTCCATGCGTTTCCAGAGTTCTTCCAGGCGTGCGTTGCTTTCCTGGAGTCTGCCGGCCTTCCGTGTATTGATGGTCACTTGGCTGGGTATATTTTGCTTTTGTGCCTGGCTTGCCATGCCCATGGCTTGCCGGATATCCCGCTCGTTTTGTTCGATGGTTCCCCGTAATTTGCGCATCTGCCCCAGCAAGTTAACGATTTGCTGGTTCATGTTGCGTAGGTTTTTTTGGAGTGTCTCGATGTAGGTCTTTAGGATGCCGATGGGATCTATTTGGACGAAGAGCCCCGTAAGCCACCTCATGACCCCTTTGTAGGCGTACCACACCAAATTCCTGACTTTGGGATCCAGGATCATGTAGATGATAGCCCCGAGAGCTGCCAGCATACCGGCGAGGTAAAGCATATTCGAGGCCAGTGTAATGAGCACCGGCAAGGCCTGGTAGAGCAGGAAGCCTCCGCCGATGAGAATGGCGGCCATGAAGAGGCCACCGGTAATGCCTTCCGGGCGTTGCCAGAAGGACTTGGGTTTGATCGGTTGTAATTCGCTCATAACGAGTATTGTTTGTTTTGAATGAGAAATAGTAAAGATCGCAGTTTTTTTTAAGAAAACACTTTGATAAATAGATATTATATATAATAAGTCAATAGAGATCGATTTGCTTTATTCCTGAGGCTATTGGGTGGAGTTAGAGTTTATTCTTATTTGATAATAAAATCTTCTTAAATACTGTAGATCAATACTTTACCTGCATATCTATATTATGACCATTTTTGATCTTGTAGCAAATCGTGAATATCAAAATAAGCATGTGCTGACCAAACTCATTGAACATCATCTAGGCGTGCCCTACAAAGAAATCATTCTGCATTATGATGATGAAATTCTTGAATCGAAGGCACAGAGTATTGTTTCAGATTATTTTGCATATGAAAAAGATAAAAAACCTCTTGAATATATTGTAGGAGAGGTAGAGTTTTTGGGAAACAGTTTTGCTATAGATGAAAGGGCAATGATCCCTAGACCTGAAACAGAATATATGATAAACTGAGTTGTGGAATACATAGAAGCTGAAGAATGAAAGTTGAGCACTAAAGGCTTTTGTGTATTGGATTTGGGTTGTGGATGTGGCGTATTAGGTCTGTCTGTTTTGATGCTGAGTTTGCGTAATGGTATTTCTGTTTCTCATCTAGAGTCTTGGGATATATCAGTAGATGCTATCGAGCTTACTAAAAAAAATGTTGCACGTCACCAACAAACTCTAGATTGAATAGTATTAAAGACTTGTGTAAGCGAAGGACTAAAAGCTCTGGAACACAAAGCGGAGTTGCTATCACAGCGACAAGATCAAAAGCTTATCATAGTTTGTAATTATCCGTATATTCCGGATGAAACGTTTGAGATCAATGCGGATGAATGTGCAAAAACCTGGGAACCAAGAATTGCATTTCTAGGTGGCCCTGACGGATTGGATCTATATAGAATACTGTTTGGAGAAATAGAACATTATAACCTCACCGGGGCAGTGTTGTTTTTGGAGATGATGACTTGGCAAATGGAGCTACTGGTGAAAGAGTTTGGAGATCGTATACAGTTTCAGCTTATTAAAACTTTTCATTTCAATATTATTATTGTACAAGCCCAGTGGCATGAGACTAAGGTTTTATAAATTCATCGTATTGATGTCCTTTTTCTAAAATTCCTATGCACACCCGGTCGTTAGTGAGAGCAAGCCTGTAAAAATTCTCATAATCAAACTTTATACTAATATCACCATTGTGTAACTTGGTCATATACCTTTGTTTATCTTTCATGGTGTAGCATTGGTTGAGTAGTTGCAGATGATCCATAAGACGTTTTTTGGATACCAATGGGAGGTTGTTGATTTGTTTATTGATAGCCGATTCTTTGTCTTGAGGTATGCTAATCCCTACCTGAGTCATAAGCTGTGTAATATCACTAGTTTGTATGATGAAAGCCTCGTTTCACGATTTTTCTTTTCTTTTTTTGTGAGCTGGTGCTGAAGTATGTAAAGAAACTCTTGTTTTCGTTTGCGATGCTCAGGTACCATTGTTAAGTTCAGGAGTAATAGTCATTTCGTACCCTTCTAAGACAGAGAACAGCTCTTTTCTCTTTTCATCCAATCATTCCAATTGGTCTACAATTCAGCGAACCAAATCGAAAAAGTACCGATAATTGGCACTAGGGTAGCCATCTTGTCTGATCTCCTCCCAGTGCAGCTCTAGAACTTGTTTTTGACCACCAATGGTAGACCCTATGGCCTGTTTAATCTGATCCAATGCTTGTCTATTTATGTCTTTTTGACCTAATAGTTGCTTATGGATTTCATAAAACTCAGGATATATTTTTTGTATATCAGCGACCACCAGAGATCGTTGTTGAGCAAGGGGGATCTGTTGTCTGAAAAAGTCTCCAAGGGTATTCGGCATGGGCATTTTTGCTATCTAAATAGTTATTTATGTGCTATGAGAACTCCGTCATCATTTTCAAGTTGCTTGATTTCATATTGAAATTCATAGTGAGAGAGTGTCTTTTGTAGATCTGTCATTCTATCTTGATATTTGATAACGTCGTCAAATACAATGACCGTTTTATCATGAATCAGATTATTACTTATAATATAATCAATATATAAAGGATATTCTGATTTTTGTGCGTCAATAAAAATGAAGTCGAAAGCTTGGGGCGATGTTAGATCTTTTCCTAATGTACTTTGTAATGAGGTCGGAGGGCATTGAAGAAAGGGTCCATACAGACATTCAATATTGTCTAAACCATATTGTCTTGCCAATGATCTGACCTGCTCCAAAATCACTCGATTTGGATAGGCTCTTTCGACTCCTACGATATGTCATTCCCGTGCTTGTATGATGTTCGCAGTAGTTAGCAAACTGTAGCCGCATGCTGAACCGATTTCTAGACACTGCTTTGCTTGTAATTCTTGTAAAAGCGATAGCAGATACTGCTCGGTAGCTACAGAGATACAAGGCACTCATCATCCCATACAAAATTCCCTGAGATTGTGTTGTATTTTATTTAAACAAGTGGAATTTCTATCTAGATTCATGCTATACAAAGTACTTTTTCATTATTTACTTTCAATAACTGTTGTTTTGATAGTCTACTATAGTAATGACATAGTAGGACTTATACTTGCAATATGTATTAATATTTTCAATATCGGCGTATAATTTACCTCATTATAGATCATGAATAATACAAATGAGCCTCTAGACTCTCAGGAGGACATACATAGCCCTCAGAACAATGAAGATCAATTGGAAAGAGATTTCCGAAGGGAACTGCAACTCGCAGGCATAGGGCTTACCCTGGTGGCTTTGTTCGGTTTGTCCATATCGAAATGTGCCTCTGTGGCTATAGAAAAAGGTTATCTTGGTGATAGAGCAAGACTTCAACAAGAATTAGACGACAATCTGTTCAATGATGATCGTGCCGCTGTAACCACTCACTTTGTTTCTAAGTAAACCTATTATTTTCGTTTTGTATAGCTATACCCAGCGTTGAGGAAGTGGAATCGCTCCATGGCGACTTTACATTGCTCCAAAACTAAAGTCATAAAATTGTCCTCAAGAACCTGTGTATCGCTGAAAGGATGGTAGATGAGATGTTGTTTCTTTTTCACAAGATCTACGTAGGGAGTTTGCAGATCAAATCATCTTGGGGGTCTGCTGAGTTCTTCTCCCTGTACGCTTCAAAAATGTCTGACAAATTCTTTACGCTCAGTAATTTCCCTATATTGTTTTCCGTATATAGTAAGATAGTGTCTGAGATTGAGTAATTCTTCACTCGTAGGCCGATAAACCCCTCATCCAAAAAAGGATTTTCATGGCTGTATATGAAGATAGTACCCGGCACGAGTATCGTTTTTACCGCTTGGTCATACAAAAAGTCAAAAGTTTGTTTTGTAGATTGGGTCTCCTTCTTTCAATCTTCTGGCATCACGATAAATTCTAAAAAGACATTTCTTGGGTGCTATATCTTCTGACAATTCATCATCCATTGTTTTGAGTTGCTTGATGAAATCAGTACTAAAATTGATGAGTTGATCTCGTACTTGTTCATAGAGTGGTTTGATAATACCAAAAAAATGTCTGGTATTGTTTTCGGCAATGAGAGTTAGAAAGTTGATGGTATCAGGATGAAGTGCTGTCATTAGGTAAGTTGGGGTTGAAGTTGTCTTAAGGCCATGCTATGGCTGCATATTCCATAGCGTATGTAAAAGTCGCAATTGCAAGTTATGACCCCTGCTGTGTATTGCAGCATTCTATGACCGTCCTCTGATTCCATAGTAAAGCTGCTATTACTGAGTTTGAGATATCTGTAGGGTTCGTGTACATATTGTTGACTTTTTTTTAGCTTTTTTATGAGATTTTCAAGAAATAATTCTATAGACTGACGAGATTGATCATTCAAGGTAAGCACAAGAACATCTTTTCTGCTTTTTGCCTTTTGTATATAAGGATAATCTGTATCGTCATATTTAATCACTCACAACAGTGGATTTGTGGTGTCTAGCAATCTGTCTGTAAATTCTACAAATCATGGCGTATACATCTGCATCGGTGCTATCTCATCCAGATACAGTAGATCACCGATGTTTCGTTTAAAATCTTTTATGACCTCTTGCAATCCTTGAGGCTGGATATACCACTTTTCAGCAAATAATATACTTGTTTGTTCTGTTTTTGATGCCAAAGGATAATGAATTCATTCAGTAGTTTCTAACTCAAAGCCTGTTCTTATTCATTGAAGATCTACTACTTGTTTAGTGAGTATTCCTTGTTTTTGTCTGATTCATTGGATTACAGCTCATAGCAGTGTGCTTTTACCACATCATGGTTCTCCCGTTAGGAGGATATTCTTGTATCATTGTTTTTCGAACATAGTCTTTGGGGAAGCTAAATTATCTTGCATAGCTTTGTGCATTCCTCAGCTTATAATACATCTGATGAACCGGAGTGTAGAGTTTTACTAACTCATTTCTTAGATTTACGAGGTCTTCTAAATAGGCAACTAGTCCTATGTGAAGTGGGAATTGTGCATAGAGATTTCTTACTGTTTTGAGGGTATTAAATGTTGATTCATCTGCTATTTCTAATTCGAGTTGAGCTTTCCATACTTCTTCATCGAGATATTCTTGTGTTGCTGCTGCATCTTTTCCTATTGTTAGAGCTCCAAACTGCTTGTCTGTAGGTATAATGGATGCGTACATTTTCATGAATAGCCCATAAAACAAGAGCTCATTTGTCACCAGATGCTGATAATCATCTAACAAACAAGATAGTGCCGCAGGTCCTTGTTGTCCTGCACAGTCCTGTGCAAATGCATCATAAATCAATACGCCATTATTGTTGGATTCCAGGAGTTTGTTATAATCTATAATTTTGTTTTCTTTTACCTTCTCTTTAGCATTTTCTATATAGTTACTGAGTACTTTATAGGTATTGGGATGACTACAGTGTGCTTGGGTTGCATTGGCTCATCAGTCTATTTGATCTTTATTGATATAAGCAAATGAGGTGCCTGTAGTATCGCATGGGCCATAATAGGCATCTGAAAAGGACCTTACGCTTGCAAGCAGTGATACTCAATTGAGCTGCGAGTTATCTGAGAGTTTTTTTGTATATCCATAAATACCAGCTATCTTATTGTTGGTGTAGTCACCGATGATAGCATGATAGATATTTGAAAGATAACTTGACAAACTACATCAATTGAGATTGGTAGATCGTTTGCAGTCTTGGCGGTCAAAGAGCTTATCATATGATCAAAATACAAGATATGCTGAATCTGCTAAAGATTTACTTTTGATAGAACTGTCTATCCTTTCACAGACCAATCTTGCAAATAAGGAGTTTTTTGGGCTAAAACATAGACTGGTAGTGGTCTTACAGTCTACCGGAATGCTACTGTCAAAAGGGAATCCGTCAATCATAGCGGGGGAGAAGATTGTCTCGCAATACCTCTTTATGAGCCCTCTTCTGTTGATATTGGGGCTTTTAATGCCTGCTGTTGGACCGCTAATTAACGTTTCATAAAAGCTAGCCACATAATTTGCTTGATTGAGGCTGTTTTGTGCTTGGATACTGGGCTTTCATCACCAATATAAAATACCTGTTATCAAGACTATGCCTAATGGGATTATCAATAGGTATTTATTTGACATCTAGAGTGCTATCGGATATAATGAAGTATCTGAATTTATTTATTTGTATATTTATGCATATGAAAAGCAATCTGAAAGACAAACAATGGAGTCATGGTTTAACTGCAACTGCAGGGTTATTGTGATGATTAGTGATAGCTGTCGGAGCATTATTTGTTGGTGTTCAATCAACTAAATCAGGCCCACTTCATTTCGTAACTCAACAATTTTTGACTACTAACACTCCTTGGGTTGCTAATCCTGGTGGAGGCGGTCCAAATGTGCTAGTACCTGGATTTATCAATCCTTGGACTGCTGTTTTCAATCTCTTGATGTGATTTTCGGCACAAAACGCTGCTGCTTTGCCTAACTGTAATGTGGTGGGTAATCTATTGGCACCTGTAGCACCTGGTGCAATATCATATAATCTTACTACGAATCCTGCTGCTGGAGTAGTCTCTCTTTGTGGTTTATTTGACATCAATGCAGCTCAAATCGTTGGTGTAGCTCCATTTAACCAATTAACTTTTAAATGGGATAATCTGATTGCTTCACAATACGGTGTGATTTGTGTTGTAAAAATGCAAAACCAAGGTTGGAATAAGGCGAAAGTTTGTACAAATGGTATATTTACTGTAGCACCTGCTGGAAATCCTGGTGGAGGATGAAATTGAGGAGGATGAAATGCAGCTCCTGCTATAGATGTACAATTGCAAATGTGAGTAAATGGTGCGGTTGCAGCAAATGCACCTTTGAAGTATCGATTCAAGGTTCAAAACGTAGGAGCTAATGATGCTACGAACGTTACTTTGAAAGCGTATACACAAGGTTTGACAAATATGGCTTCTAATGGTGCTAATTTCAATGGTACCACGGCTGTATGGCAAATTCCACTTCTCCAAGCTAATGGTGGAGGTGTAGGTATACTTCTAGAGGGCTTCGATGATCCAGCAGTTGCTGGTGCTCCTTCTGTAGTTGCAGAACTATGTACTTACAATGGTGATCCAGATAGTAAGGAATGTAATATCGTTAACCTTACGCCTGCGGAAGATGATGAAGCAAAAGCATAAAACATATGAGATTATTTATAATCTGACTAAAGACGTACTACACAGTACGTCTTTTTGTAGTTTGAAAAAGTCTGTTGAAAAATTATAGCTTTGCCTACACCGGGACTTAGTTCAGATGGATAGAATACACGGCTGGGGGTCGTGTGGTCGTGAGTTCGAGTCTCACAGTCCCGAGTTTGTAATAACAGCTTATATAGGCTATTTTTTTTATTATTTGAAATGTATAGCTTATGCTCTCAATAAACCACGAAATCCTCTCGCTGCATAATACGATTCTGCCCCGTTGTGATAAACAAAGACGGTGTCATAACGACGATCTGCAAATAGTGCTCCACCAAGTTTTCTGATAGTAGCAGGGGTTTGTATTCGGCTTGATGTTTTTGTATCGAACTTTCCAAGTTGTTGTAAATTCCTATATTCTTCTTCAGATAATAATTCAATACCCATAACTTTAGCTACATCCATAGCACTATTTTCGGGCTTATGTTCTTTTCTTGATGCTCGTGCTTCACCGTCATAACAAAGACTTCTGCGGTCCTTAGGGCTTTCCGCTGAACAATCACAAAATATATATTCATCCGTTTTTGTATCATACCCAATAACATCCGGTTCACCGTGAGTTGCTTCCATCTGACTCAATGACCATAGTTTTTCGGGATTCGCTTCAAGTTTTGTTTGTATCTTACTCCATTCCAGACTTTC
>CAZLWR010000022.1:0-1911 GCA_964563595.1 uncultured Candidatus Peribacteria bacterium
GCAGGAACAAACATCACTGCACCGGTTGCATAATCCATCAATACATAGTCTGCATACCATACCGGTACCAACTCGTCTGATAATGGATGTCTGACATTTATTTCTGAATAAAATCATGTCTTAGCTCTTTCAGTGGATTGTCTGTCAATACTACTCATCTTAGCAACTTCAGTACGATATGTCTTTAATTCTTTTTTCTTTTCATTACTCAACAAGCTGTCCAAGATATCATTCTCGGGAGCCAGTACCACAGCCGTAACACCATAAAGCGTATCTGGTCTTGTAGTAAAAACAGTAATCTTTGAAGAGATATGAGAAGCCACTTTTTTGATGTAGATATTGATAGTTTTACCAATGCTATTATCTATTGTTGTCCCAATTAGTCCATAAGCCTCTTTGTTGCACATGGCATTGGCTATCGTATCATTTTCCAAGCAATACCTAGCAATATAGTTTCTTTCAGCAGGAAGATAATGTTTCTCAAACTCGCTATTCAAAAACTGTGCCAATCATTGTCTTCTATATTCCGGATCTATAATAACATCATCAAACCAAAATACCTGATCCTCGGGGATATTATTTTGAGACAACATAGAGTGAATATTTTGTGCACCAATTGATGCAAAGTATTCTTTCATCGTTCATGTACTATCAAATCCAGTTCTCAATCAAATCAGTTTGTTGTTGTGGAAGAGCAATATACCTCTTGTGTTAGGATCACGAAGTCGACTGGATCGCTCCTGTGCAATATAAGATCTATTGTAGGCCGATCCTCGCTGTGTGTCAGCAAAACACTTATCATACAGATCAAATATTTGTTCATTTGCTAAATCTAAAGCGGGATCCAATGACCTCGCTGTATAATCACCATATTCTCTGACAGGCATCTTA
The DNA here is from genome assembly GCA_964563595.1 of uncultured Candidatus Peribacteria bacterium. Lineage (GTDB taxonomy): Bacteria > Patescibacteriota > Gracilibacteria > Absconditabacterales > Absconditicoccaceae > CALMFT01. Next base: position 892 of record CAZLWR010000022.1, read on the forward strand.
GATCAGTTTATTTCAAAATCAATCTCAGCACCAAAACTCCTTCCAATCCAATTTCTTTGTGCAACTTTTGTTTCTTCTGGTCGATGTGGGAGTAAATCCAAGTCATCAATAAGCTGATCAGCATATTGAGTAATACCAAAATATCGCTGAAGATGTTTTTTTTGAATAATCACTGTCTCACAACGCTCACATTTACCATCTACTACTTGGTCATTTGCCAATACTGTCTGACACCCGTTGCATCGATTAACTAAACCATCTTTTCTATATGCCAGACCATGCTCGAATAATTTCTTGAAAATCCACTGTGACCATTTATAGTATTCCGGATCAGAAGTTAAAAACAACCTATCCCAATCAAAGTCGAAATTACAGTCTTTCATTTGTTTGATAAAGTTTTTGCAGGCCTCTTGAGTCACCTCATCAGCAGATTTTCCCTGTTTGATAGCAAAGTTCTCAGTAGGTAGACCAAAACTGTCAAAACCCGTGGGATATATGACATCATATCATTCCATCTTTTTTTTTCTGGCAACGTAATCGGTAATGGTGAAATTTGATGCATGACCAACATGTAAACCAAATCAACTTGGATAGGTAAACATCGGAAGTACGTAATATTTTTTCTGGGCAGTCATAAGAATAGATACATAGTCTGAATAAAGTATCTCACTAGGAAGTGAACTGTAAAATAACTATATTATGGTCTTTTGCTAGCCTTTTTCGGTCGTATAAACAGATATTGCCATAATCTGATGATAAAACTTTACAAATAAGAATCTATCATTGTAAAATTTTCTCTTGTAATGACACCCAAGAAAGTTACATATCTTCTCGCCTTAGTTACGAACAATCGTTAGTTCATGAGATTGCTCGAGTTTTTTATTATCTAAATTTACTATAACAATCTATAGTTAAATTCTGTATTCAAAATCTCACTTACTGATGAATAATAAGGTAGTCTTAAACGATCCCATAGCTCAATGGATAGAGCAATAGCCTTCTAAGCTAGAGGTTGATGGT
>CAZLWR010000022.1:2011-13070 GCA_964563595.1 uncultured Candidatus Peribacteria bacterium
CGATCCCATAGCTCAATGGATAGAGCAATAGCCTTCTAAGCTAGAGGTTGATGGTTCGAGTCCATCTGGGGTCATATATGCTCCCATCGTCTAGTGGTTTAGGACATCGCCCTCTCACGGCGAAGATCGCGGGTTCAAATCCCGCTGGGAGTACCAACGTCGCGTGTTTGTTTTAATCGTATATATTCTTTTAGTTCATAATTCCTCTATGGCAAACCCCCTAGCTCACAAGGCCCAAAAGGCATTCCAAAACAGAGACAATCAGTTCAAGCAGTTTATCAATGATATGATAAAGGCCCCAACAATTGTCGTTATTGACGCCGAAGGTGCTAATATGGGAACTTTCAATAGATTAGAAGCACTAAGAATAGCAGAAGAACAAGGATTGGATCTCATACAAATGAGTTACAATGCATCTACTATGACCAGCACCTGTCGTTTGATGGATTACGGTAAATTCCAATATATGAAGAAAAAAGGAGAGGCGGATAAACGCCAAACACAAAGCAAAGGAATGAAAGAGTTAGAGATAAGCTACAATATTGGAGACAACGACCTAGAGATGAAAATAAACAAAGGAAAGGAAATACTGTCTGAAGGATATCAACTAAGATTTGCTATCAAACTCAGAGGTAGAGAGAATATGTTTAGAGATAAAGCTCTTGCAAAATTACAAAGAGCAGTGGAATGAATAGGAGAAGAAGGAAAGTGCCAAGGTATCAAAACAGAACCAAAAGGATACAGTGCGATCTTCGGACCAAAAGGGAAAAAGTAATTCAATATACATGAACATAGAAAACAATTTAATTCAGATTATATTCTTATTATGCCAAAAGTTAAAACCCATCAAGGTACTGCAAAAAGATTCAAAATAACCTGATCAGGCAAGTTTATGCACGACAAGGCGAAAAAAAACCATCTTATGAGCAACAAAGGTAGAGCTGATAAGCCATTTGGTTACGGTAAAGAGTTATCTGAAGCAGAATGTGCAAACGTCAAGTCACTTCTTCCGTATGGAAAAAAGTAATTCTCACTACACAATTTTTTAATATTTTAATTCTAATTGAACAATGACTAGAGTAAAAAACTGACTTCAAAGACACAAAAGACATAAAAAACTTATTGCACTTGCAAAGTGATACAGACTCGGTAGAGGCAATGTATATAAGCAAGTACAAAATGCCGTTGTCAAAGCGGGTCAACATGCTTATGAAGATAGAAAGTTGAAAAAGAGAGACCAAAGAAGATTGTGGATCGAAAGAATGAATGCTGCTTTACAAGCAAGAGGTGGTAAATATAGCACATTCATTAAGCAGGCTTCAGATAAAAATGTGCTTTTGAATAGAAAAGTATTATCTAATATTGCTGTCTTATTCCCAAAAGTATTTGATGGTATCTATGCAGAAGTAACAAAATAAGTATTTATTTTGAACAGATAATATGAGTAACACAAAAAGCACTTCTTTAGAGGGGTCAAGAAACACGTTATTAATTCATACGCTTCGTTCAACATATTATCCTTCATGATTTGCTCTTGATGCCCTAGGAATAAGCGAAGAATGATTAGAAATAGAGATTAGAAGACTTACTCAAGAAGTAGCAGCCATAATAGCAGAATTAAAGCTCGTAGCTATTTGAGAGATAAGCGAACGTGAACGTGAAAAAGCAAAAATCGCTATAGCAAAGATACACGCAATGGACCGAGGTATTAGTATCTTTAATGAGTTCTGAGTTGAATATGGCGTAGAAAGCACTAAGAAAGATCCTAAAAAACTCAAAAAGCGTACGAAAAATATTAAAGACGAGAAACTATTGGAGTTCATAGCTGACGAGAAAATCTATCTTGTTCCTTATTCAAATTGAAGATAAATTTAATTTTAGATAAGTATTATGACACTGAACAATCAATCTGGAATCTTGGCTTCAAATCAAGTTGCCGAATTGCAAAGAGTAAAAAACGAGATAGGATGCACAGAAACAAATTATTTTGAACTAGGAAGAGTGTTGCTCAGCGCAGCACAAAATAAAGCACCCGATCTCTATCCAATATTATTGGGAATGAACTGGTATGACATCGGATCATATGCAAGCACACAAAAGAAATCAGCTATGTAATACATGCTACAAATTACAATAAAGCATGCCTGGGTGGCGAAATTGGTAGACGCTGCGGACTTAAAATCCGCCGATAGTAATATCGTACCGGTTCGATTCCGGTCCCAGGCAAACCCAGAAACATATAACACTTTAATCGAATTGTTATTAGCATCAAAATAAATATTAAACACTTTACTTTTAACTTTAAATCAAAAAATGTGACACATCATTCGAAGAACTAGTGAGCTCAATAGCAACGAAAGACTCGTAGCATTCTACAAAAAGGAGTTACAGGCTTCTCAAAGAATTATCTATGCCAAAAAACAAAAGCACTACAACACAAAATGGTATAGAAAAAATGTCTCTAGAGACGTGCCTAGTAAGAGAAGATATTTCAGAATGAGAGCAATCGTTAGCTCCATGTTCAAGACAAATCAAAAGAAATATGATCTTTTGGTGCAACTCGGAAAGCTTGCTTAGAAAACGACAATATAAAAACATTAATCCATGATCAATCTTTAATTATTAATTACATAATCCAATGTTTGCTGTAATAGAACTCCAATGACATCAATATATCGTAAGACAAGACGATACTATCGTCGTAGACAAACTTGAACTGGAGGGTGCGACTTATACCACTGATAAAGTACTTTTGATTGCCGACGAAGAAGGAACTAGCGTAACACTAGGAGCTCCTTATGTAGCAAACACTCAAGTTAACTTTGATGTAGTAACTGACTTCCAAAAGGGAGAAAAGATCAGAGTGTTGAAATTCAAAAGAAAAAATAGATATCAAAGGATTATTGGTTTCAGACCACATCAAACCGTATTGCAAGTCACATCAATCGGAGGAGAGAGCAAGAAAACAAAGAAAGCCGAAGCAGTAACTGAAATTGCTGAGCCAGTAAAGAAAGTAGGAAAGACTGAGAAAATAACAAAAGCTGAAACGAGTAAAGCCAAAGCTCCGGCGAAAACTGAAAAGAAGACCGCTACAAAAGCACCGAAAGTAGCAACCCCAAAGAAAGTAACTAAAAAAACCGAAACCACAGACGCGTAAATCATATTATTTTAACTTTTAATTCTCTAGCACTTTATGGGGAAACCACAACCGCAACCGCAACAAAGGAAATTCGAACCAAGAAGAAAAAAAGACAGTAATGACGTAGAGCTTCCTGGTGTTATAGAACAAGATTTGTGATTCGGTAACTACGGAGTCAAAATAGACTGAATAGATCAGCTTATTATTGCTTACGTAGCATGAAAAATGCAAATGAGAAAAATAAAAGTAATAGTCTGAGACAGTGTGATGGTTAAGATTAACCCAGATGACCGAAGTAAATGAATTATTACCTATAGATCTACCGTAAAGTAATTTTAGCCTTTTAACTCAACAAATAGAATGAAAGTCGCAACATCAGTAAAGAAAAGATGTCTCAATTGTAAAATAATCAGAAGACATGGCAAGGTATTGGTAATATGCATCAATGCAAAGCACAAACAAAGACAAGGTTAATTTTACTTATCACTCAATTCTATGCTAGAAGCTACACGACCAAATTCATTAAACATATGACACCAAGAGGTCTTTTATAGTATGCCAGTAAACGGCGATATTATTGTGAACTTACAAGAATGATCATTTGTATGGAATAGCGACAATACAAGACAATTGATTGAAGTGTTTAATGCAAAAGGATATGTGCCAGTATGTTTTGAAGGTGTCTATGGCCAAGAACACATACAAGTCGCTAACGAACTACTAGATATATCCACAAAACCAAACTCAATAAGCTTCACACCAAAAATAAAGTAATAAACAGCATCAGATTATAATAATATTCTACAATTTACAACTTATCAATCGTTTATGTTCCGTATTCAATGACACGTACTCCCAGAGAACCAAGTAATTTGGACTGCTCTCACCAAAATATATGGCGTAGGTTTACAAGTAAGCAAAAAACTCCTTGCTAAACACAATATCCCTTTGAACAAAAGAGTAAGAGATATCAGCGAAGAAGAGCAAAAAGTTATCTCTGATGAAATCAAAGAAAGCATTGTGGAAAATGATTTGAGAAGAGAAGTCGGTAATGCTATCAAAAGACTGAAGGAAATTAGATGTTACAGAGGCATGAGACATAATTTAGGACTTCCTGTAAGAGGTCAGCAGACTAAACAAAATGGTCATACAGCAAAAAAGTTACTCGGTAGATCAAGAGTAAGACCAGTATTGAAAAAGTAATAAGCACATACACTATCATTTATGAATTATTAACCAACGACCATAATGGCCATTATAAAAAAAAGTACCCCTACAGCTACGTCAAACAAAAAGAAAAAGTATCCTAAGATAGCTTCTGGCGTATTGCACATCAAAACAAGCAGCAACAATACTATTGTGGCACTAACTGACAATGATGGCAACCTCATTCTTGGTGCAGGTGCAGGTAGAGTTGGCTTCAAAGGCAGTAAGAAGTCTTCTGCTTATGCAGCTGAACAAGCAGCAAAGTTCATACTCAATGAAGCAAAAGCAAACTGCGGGCTCAAAGAAGTAGCTGTAATATGCAAAGGCGTATGACTTGGTAGAGATGGTGTTTTCAAAGCTATCAACGAACTTGGTGGTATTGATATCAAATATATAGAAGAAGCTACGCCATTGAGATTCGGCGGAACAAAAGGAAAGAGACCTAAGAGAAATTAATCATCACTTACCATAAGGTAACCATATTATTTATTACAATTCATTACTACTTTATAATGAGATACACTGGAGCTAAGTTCAAACTATGTAGAAGAGAAGGACTCAATCTTTTTTGACCTGAGAAATACGACGTCAAAAAAAGAAGAGGTGCTCCTGGTCAACATGGTGCGGCTACAAAAAGACAAACTGAATACTCTAAAATCTTGAGAAACAAACAAGTTCTCAAAAGAATGTACGGTATGTCTGAAAAGCAATTTTCTAATTTGGTCAACGCAACAAGTAAGAAGTATGCTAAAAATAAAGGTCAAGAGCACGATGCCGTATTGACACAATTCTTGAACAGAAGACTTGATAACGTGATCCTCAGAGCTGGTTTTGCAAGAACTATTATGCAAGCAAGACAAATGGTTGTACACGGACATTTCTTATTGAACGGCAGAAAACACAACGTACCATCATATTTCGTAGAGCCAGGTGATCTTATAACCCTCAAAAAAGGCCTACAGGCATCAGCATTATATGACCTTGATACAAAAAACTTCCAAGCACCAGTACGACTTTCTACAAACTTTTCTAACTTCGAAGTAAAGATATTAGAATTACCAGGTGCTAGTGAAACAGAAGGATTGCCAGTAGATGTCTTGAAAGTAATCGAGTACTATGCGAGAGCGTAGTAATCACAAGCCGAATGAATAGACATTGTTATGAAAATTACTATATACAGACAATCCTTGCTTATGGGATTGTTTTTTTGTTTCTTAACTCTATGCCATTTCCATGGATAATATAACCCAATGAATTATAGGCTGATCGCTCTATAGTCTCATCACCAAGAAAGCTAGCAACAAAACTTTTTTGCTAGGAGGTCTTATTACTAATATCCCGGACTTTGATACTTTTATCGCTGGTCTTGTAACGGCTGACCCTATTGATCAGCAATTTTTCCACAGAGGAATTATGCATAGCATTATATTCAATCTGGGATTATCTTTAGTATTGTGATACGTACTGTATCTGTCAGACAAATCAGTCCCCTATCGAAGATATGCACTTGGATGTTTCGTATCCATCGTAGCCTGACATCTTTTGATTGATGGTATGACGAGCTATGGAATGAGATATTTCTTACCACGAAACAAAACAGTATATTCACGGGATAATATCTTTGTTGTAGATTTTGGTATGTGGATAATTACCATTGGTGGATTCATTTGGTATCTATGGAGTAAAGCCAAAAAGAAAATAGCACAATGGATACTTGGAGTAGTCTGATTATATTTTATAATGAGCTTTGGCATACAATCCTATACCAATACAATATTTAAAGCACACTATCCGCCAGAAATCAGCAAAGAAACCATCGTACAATCATTGACTACCGTAGAGCCCTTACAAATATTCCTACGAAGACATGTCATCAAAACCAATGAATGACTATACGAATCGTATTACTCACTATTCGATAAAGATACATCACTACAACGAAGATTCCACAAAGTGGATGCACAAGCTCAGAATTATGTGCGAACGATCGCACAGCAGCCCACCAAAGTCAGTACTCAGCTCAATCAAATACTCAATCGAGGCAGATGATTCAGTCGCATAGTACCCTTGTCCTGAGAGCATCGTATAGAAAACTTTGCAATGTGAGGATTGAATGGATGGAATACCTGATCTTCCAGACTCTTCAACTTTTATCTCGTATGATCATGAGACCATATCTCAATCACAAGACATGGAGACGGAAGGAATATTACTGCATCCGTGTGGAATGATTTCCGAAAAAGAGTCTTTGGAGATACGACAACACGAAACTAATAATATAATCCCTATTTATTAAATTATTTATAAACTGATGACGTATACGTCGGACGAAAGACAAGTCAGAATCCAAAAAAGACAAGAGCTCAAAGATATGGGCATAGTGCCTTACGCTCCAAGGTTCAAAAAACTTCAGACCATCAAAGAGTTGACGGAAAATTGTGAGTCCAGAGCACAATTGTGATTATTGAGAGATATCAACGACATTATAATAAATCCGCAAAGAGAAGTCTCCACCGCCGGAAGACTGACGCTTTTTAGATCACACGGGAAACTTTCTTTTGGAAAGCTTATGGATGAAAGTGGGGAAATTCAGATTATGATACATAGAGATCAATGTAAAATGCTCAAAAATAGGCCGCCACACAAGGTCAATCAATCTCATCAAACCCTTGATCCAAATCAAAAGCACTTGCGAAGACATGTAGTGAAGATGGTTATTGTTGATGATGATGGTAATATTGCTTGTAGCTACGCTGGTGCTAGTAACAATTATAGTTTACCAGGCGGATGAGTAGATGAGGGAGATAATTTTTATGATGCAGTCCATAGAGAAGCAAAAGAAGAAACCGGTACCGAAGTAAAAGTCTTATATGAATTACCCAAAGTACACGAGTATCTCAAAAAACGAGACAGACATCAATTGGTCTATGGATTTTTGTGTAAAACAGTGGGTCCAAAAGGTGAGCCGGAGTTTATCGAATCTGAGATACTTGATGGTTTTGATATCAAACGGGTCAGTTTGGAAGAATTAGAAAATAAGCTGAAACATCAAATAGACAACCCTGATAAGGATACCGAGCGAGAACTCCTCGATGGCATTTTCAAAAGAGATCTGATTATTCTTCAATCCGCCAAAGATATCCTCAATAAGACCAAAACACTAGGCAATCACGAGGGTTATAATAATATTACTGAAATACAGGATGAACTCCATCTGGCAAACTGAGAGCCAATTTCACCATATAAGTTTTTTGAAAAATATATTGATGTTGGTGACTTCGTAGGAGTAAAAGGCGAACTATTCGTAACTCACAAAGGTGAAGCAACCATCTTTGTTTCAGAGTATCAATTATTGTCCAAAGCAATCAGACCACTTGGAGATAAGTTTCACGGTATAGGTGAAGGCCAAGAAAACGCTTACAGACAAAGATATCTGGATATGATCTTCAATCCTGAGACCTTGGAGAGAATAAAATTGAGATTTCAATTCATGAAGGTTATCAGAGACTTCTACCACGAAAATGGATTTCTGGAAATAGAAACACCCACGCTCGGCAATTCAGCATCAGGAGCAGCAGCCGCACCATTTGTAACTCACCACAACGATTTCGATTTAGATATGTACCTGAGAATATCACCCGAAACAAGTTTAAAAAAAGCTACCGTTGGTATGCTGGAAAAAGTATTTGAAGTAGCAAAAGACTTCCGCAACGAATGATCAGATCCAAGTCATCATCAAGAGTTTACGATGATAGAACATTATGCAGCATATTGGAATCATGAAGATAATATGGCCTTCACCGAGCAGATGTTTGATTATGTTTTCAGTAAACTTCCGCAACTTAAAAAAGAAATCAATGTTCCGGATAAAGAAGGAAACATGAGAACAGTGAATTTTACTACTCCCTGGCCAAGAATAGATTATGTAGAACAAATCTTGAAAGACAGTGGCATTGATGTATCACAATATGATGCAAAAGATGAAGATAAGCTGAGAGCAGACATCCTAGCCAAAGGTCACAAACGAGAAGGCATCGATAAACAAGCTACAGCAACGATGATCGACTATCTTTACAAAAAGGTAACCAGACCAAAAATAACCTGACCAGCCTTCATTGTGAACTATCCCAAAACCATGCAACCACTCGCCCGCATCAGCGATCGTGATCCCAAAATCGTAGAACAACGACAGCTCTTGATCAACGGACGAGAAGTGATCAAAGCATATTGTGAGCTTGTAGATCCTATCCAGCAACAAGCAAACTTTGACGAACAAGCAAGTGCAGCTGCTGCAGGTGACGAAGAAACCACCTCCAATGATCCGGACTTCGTCCTCGCCATGGAATATGGTATGCCCCCACAGTCAGGTCGAGGTATGGGAATCGATCGTATCTTCGCGTTACTGACAGAGCAAAGCAACATCCGCGATGTTATTCTCTTCCCTATGATGAAACCGGAGAGCAAAGGGGAATAGATTGTCATATTATTAATATTCGATAATCAAACACATTGTGTGAATCCGTAGCTAAAACATAGATAGCAATAGAAAATATAGGTTGGCGACTGGGTCCCGTCCGTAGGACGGGGAGGAGCCAACTTCGTGAATGAAATAATGATAGGGTCGCAAAACATAACACTGTGTTTGATGGGTCTTTTTGGTTACTTTTTGGGCTCGTGCAAAAAGTAACATACACTGATTTATTTAGATTCCAAATATTCTCATGCCCACCAAAGACCAAGCCATAGCATTGGCACAAAAATATCTTACTGATACCTACAACCACTGTTATCAAGTAGGAACCATTATGGAATATTTTGCCAAGCAGCTTTGACAAGACGAAGAACAATGGTTTGTAACCGGTTTACTACATGATGTAGATCGAGATCATACACAAAAGGATGCAAGCAAACATTTGAAAGATCATTTTGACAAGATAGTGGATGAAATAGATATGCCACAAAATATGAGAGATGATATCAAATCGCACTGATACTGGCTCAGCGGAGTGCCAGTGGATGATAGTTTGATTAGAAAGTATCTTATTTCTATAGACGAACTTTCTGGATTACTCTATGCGTATTCACTCATGAGACCTACCAAATTTGAAGGCATGCAATGGAAAAGTATTAAAGACAAAATCAAAGACAAAAAATTCGCAGCCGGAGTGGATCGCGAACATGTAATCAATTGTGAGAAATATCTCAATATACCACTAGAAATCTTTGCTATGCAAGTAGTAGAAGCTATGAAAATACTATAAAACATGCACACTATTTCTTAAAGCTCATAACTGTAAACTCCTCAGGTTTCTGTTCTCGCATACGCTCTACTTCACTCACGTCCACACCTAGCACTTCCCATAATTGCACATAAGAAAGAGCATGTTGCTTAGCAAAGTTCATTCACCCACGTCCTTCTAGCACCTTACGCAAATCCAAATTGATTGCATGTAGCTTACTTTCGTAGCGTTCAAATCTCTGCACTTCTTCAGCGGATATATGCAAGGGATAAGTTTGCGGCACTTGTTCTTCAGGATACATAAGCATATCTTCATATTCTTCTCTAATTTTACTAATAGTACTTGCTATCACGGTTATATAATACAACTCACTTACCCAACTTCCATGCACACTATCTAGCATGGACACAAGACATCAATGCACTTGAACCAAAGGCCAATGATCAATGAGTTTGTTGTTATCCAGTATCCCTCTAAACTGTCAGCTAAGATCAAGCACTCCTTCCTTTATACCTATCTTATTAATTTCGGTAAGCATAGGAGCTATATTTTTATCGTCCCCATCAGGATAGATTAGTTTTCATCGACCAGCTTTATCAATCATGAGGTCAACTATATATGATAAATATATTGACAATAATTACCTATATCAATAAAGCTTTCAAGATCAATATTGAATAAAACCAGTGCGACTCTGCAGTCGTCCAAACAAAAAACTAGCCTAGGCTAGTTTTTTGTGGTGAGAAAATCAGCTACTTATCTATTCCGATTATAATATATCTATTAGAATGAAGGATGATTATCAGCACTAGCTAAGCCAGATTGTTCATGGGATTCGGCAACTAATGCTGGAGCGGCGTCCATATCGTGGTCTGCCATATCTTCATGATCTTCTTCAGTTTCAGCCTTTGGATCCAAGAAGATAAAGTTATCTACAATAATCTCAGTTGCTTGCCTTGGGTTCCCAGCAGCATCATTTCGCTTTCTTGTTTTTAGTCTTCACTCAATGAACAATTTCTTTCCTTTTGTCAGATACTTTCCTAAGATATCAGCACTGTTACCATACGCAGTACATTTGTGATACTCTGACTCATTCACGATTTCCCCTCTACTGTTCTTGAATTTTCTGTTGGTCACCACGGTAAAGTTTACGACTGACAGATTACTTCACTCGATTCTTTTGGTTTCTACACTTGCAGTGCACCTACCCATCAACATTACTTTGTTCAAATTGAATGTCATGTCTCTACAATAATTAGTTCTAAATGATATTGTCACCTGGGTAATCGCACTTGAAGTAAACAAGAGCCACGAAAAATCAATTGATTTTAAGCCTTATTTTGTTATGAATCATGCTCACACTGCTAATTTTATTGACAAATTCACAAATGCCCAGATGGTGGAACTGGTAGACACGCTAGACTCAAAATCTGGTATCCGTGAGGGTGTGAGGGTTCGACTCCCTCTTTGGGCA
>CAZLWR010000022.1:13170-14382 GCA_964563595.1 uncultured Candidatus Peribacteria bacterium
AGATATCTCAAAGACACGAATATGGAAAGATATACGTTTATTACTGAATTGCTCAAGCTTAGAGCATAAGGTAGAGACGGGCATCTTGCTCGTCTTTTGTTTAGATTTAAGTGATATATGGGGATGTTTTGGTTTTGACAGAAAATCCACTGTATTCATTGCCATCCTGGATGATAGTAACCAGCCGCAAGGAGATCTATCACCAAACAAACGCAAACAACACATTGTCTGCAGCTAAAGCTAGATTCGAAAGAGCTTCTTTGGCACTTGCCTAACGGGCAAAAAACATACTATTATGTTATAGATAGGTTGTGAGATAGTATGGCCTAAACCTTCTGACTCCGATAATTCGGGACCGCGTATGTAGGGTAAATCATACACATCAATAGCGCTTGTCTAGATGCTACCTATTGATTACCAACTCTAGGCTATGATGGTAGTATATGCGTGCAATGCTTTTTGGACACGAGTTCGATACTCGTCATCTCCACCAATTGAGAAAAAGAGTTCTTCTAACCATAATATTAGCGGGAGTCTGTTCCCGTTTTTTGCTTTAATAAACTGTTAAGTTTTTCGTATTCACGGTCAATTTTTCTTAAATCATTATCTATTTTCCAAGAAGAGTATATAAAAAATGCAGCCATTAAGGTGGTTAATATACTTAAAAAACTAAGCCGATCAGAAACATTGTTATCACTTTTTTCTTCAACTATAAAACTGTAATTGCTTCAACTACTTAATGTAAAGTTTCCTAGTTGCATTCAAGATAGTATGTGTTGATTAACAGAAATAACAGTACCATTGATTGTAGTAGAAAACTTAACTTTGTCAGAAATTACAAGGGACGCGAACAGAATCCCTATTATAAATATTAGATAGGTTATATAATGTACAACTTGTTTTACTAATGCTCCAATGTACCTAAATAGAGATTTAATAAATTCCCATAAAAGACGTATGAATCCCTTCATTATTCTGAATAAAAATAAAAAGCACTAATTACCCCAAAACTCATTAGAATGAATAATAAGTTTTTTAAGCTCTAATAACAATCCATTTATCAAGATTAGCATATACGAAAAGATAGAACACGCAACATCATAGTTCATCCAAAGAAAGTATGTAATTTCTCTATTCACTCCTGAAATTAAAGCATATTCATGCTATAGGTGTTCAGTAAAAATTGCTGTAGTCCATAATTACAATAATGGC
>CAZLWR010000022.1:14482-16684 GCA_964563595.1 uncultured Candidatus Peribacteria bacterium
ACAATAATGGCATACATAAGCTATTTCTTGTTATTCGAAAAGATCTTTCAATTGTTTTTCATGCGATATATCATTGCTTATGATAGACTCTGGTGAACGTTTTCTTCGATAAGTCACTTTGCGAGCATATCATCTAAGGCGATTTTACCTCGTCTATCCACTCACTGCCACAGTAGCTGATTAGTTTTTGCTGAGACTTGTGTTTGTAATTCTTTACTGTAGAGTTCAATCTTACCTTCATACCTCTTGAACAACTTCTCAAAATACGCTATAACTTCATCAAAGTACGCATCTTCAATTCAGATATTTCGCGTTTTCATTTCCTGTAGTTCTCTTATTACCTTGAAAGCACAGTTTCTTTGAGTTCTTTTTCTGATATACTTATTAATACTACTATCAGTATTGAAATTAAAAAATTTCGTAAGGTAAAATGTCAGAGTTTTATGCTTATAGATATGATAATAACCTGAATGCAACAACGCCCTATCAGCAGCGATTTCTTCACGTTGGTGATCATACTGATCCATGAGATAGAGATAATTTGTCTCATCCACCTCGTGATTTGCAAATAATTGTTTCAAATAATAACTCGCTACGCCAACTGCCTCCAGACTGAGCATCTTAACAATAAAGTCTTCGGGTTGGGTTTTTACTAATCATTGGATTGCCATTTGTGCATCATCAAATCTTGATTGAAGCTCTTGTTTCATATCCAGGTATGTTAACTCAGCGATAGTATAATGGTCATGCATCTGCTCAAGTTTATCCAACTCTTTCCTGTTGACGTGAATAAGTGCAAGATGTTTTTGAAACTGTTCTTCAGGAGAGATAATATCAAGTTTAAATTTTTTGATAATTAAGGGCATAGTATTTGCTTTGATAATAAGAGTGAAGATAATAGCTCACAAGACACAGAGCGTTATGAATTCTTTAGGGGAATTTTCAAATGTCCATCATGCAATAGTCAGATTATCATCTATCAACAAACACATGATAAGAACTAGTGCTCACCTGAGGCTTCACCGAGCAAGTAAGTGCTGTCGGGTCATAGGAATATAACGCTCCAGTTTCAGCTTATTGAGCAATCATACAGGAAGATAAACACTAAGGCCTCTAGCGATAATTGTCACTACGATAAACACTAGTGTCGCAATGATGATATCACCATTCCAAGAACCTAGACTTACAGCAATGCTTCACATCATAAAGAATACAAGCGAATTGCAAACAAACCCAAAAAATCACCAAAACTTATGCATATACTTTTCAACAGATGGACTGATCTTACTTCTCCCATAGGAACCCATAACACTTGCCGCCATGACTGTCGTGATTACTCAGGATATATGCACTTCGAATCATCCTATGTGCACATAATGCCCTATTAGTTCCGCAAAAATAAAAGCAAAGTGTGCAAGCACAAGCGTGAGGATAATCTCAACCGGCTCGTTATTTTTGACTCTTTTAATAATTTCAGCGAAAAGCAGTCCGATAATAAAACCAAGTACTGCTCCACCTCATATCATGATGATAAATTGCAAGATGCCCTCTCAAATCATACCTGAATTGAATACTCAGGTTCTGATTATCTCATATACAATCAAGAACAAAGCCAATCAAGTTCAGTCATTGAAGCAGCTCTCTCCTTCAAACAACAAAGAGAGTTTTTTGGGTGCACCATATTCTTTAAATAATGCAAGCACAGCCACCGGATCGGTTGACGAAATAATAGACCCAAAAAGTAAACATATTTGCCATGGGATAGGCATTCCGATCCATTGGAATACAAAAAAACTAAGCAAAGCAATAACTCAAGCAGAGATCAACAAGCCAAATATAGCCAAGAAACCTATACTATACTTGTTTTCATAAAGCTCGGATAATTTCATATTGTAGCAAGACTCGAACAAGAGGACAGGCAAGAATATATAGAGCAATAAATCCGGCGAAAGCTTGAGTGCAGTGATTCATCAAAGCCATGGGAAATACAGCGATAGCAATCATAGCAAAAGACCGGCCACAAATAGTAATATAGTATAAGGTAATTTTATCTTTTTGGATATAATATGTATCCCTCAAGCCAACAAAAGTATGGCCAACAAAGAAATAGTAGACTGCAAGAAATCGCTCATAATAATGTACATAAAATATAATCTGAACTATGATGTTTATTTATTATTATCATATTTGCTAGCCTTCTTT
>CAZLWR010000023.1:0-16401 GCA_964563595.1 uncultured Candidatus Peribacteria bacterium
CGTCATCCGCTTTTTTTAGTGCTCGAAACACTAAATACATTTCGCCAGAAACAAAAAACCTGTACCAATAGCACAGGCTTTTAACAGACATATTACGATAATGTTATTACTTTGAGGTCTTCAAATTAATGGTAGTATAATTAGTCTCATAATACGAAGCATCATGTCCTCCAGGACCTGGTCTATCTACGTATTTACCCTTCACACCAACCTTAGCCGTACCATCACTTTTTGCATCCTCACCAACCAAATACTTGGGGTATACGACAATATCAAAATTTGTATCAATGTAGCCAGTAGCTATGTTTGCGACTGGATAGTGTCTTTGAGAAATATCTTTCGTAATTCTTGCATACCCATTAACAAACGGATGTACTTCTATAGCACCAAGCATACGAGCGATGATATCTCTCACGCGTTCATTATCTTTGCTATTAATATTCCTGAAATCTTCTTGTGTAAGGCCATGGTAAATAATAGTCCAGAAGTTTGCCAAACACACTGTCTCCTCGAGTTTTGTATTCGGTTTTGACATAGCATCTTCACTCGGTACAAATACGTCTCTTGAAGACCGGAATCTACTCATAAAATCCGTAAGTGATGCAAGACCATATCCCTTTTGGGTAGTCTTTCAACCAGAAGCTGCGGTAGCTCTTATATACTTTTTAATAACCTGTTCCACTTTTTCTCTGTGCTTCATCAATAAAGTTATATTTGCGCTTCTTTTATTTTTATCTATCTCACTTCCTAAGAGCTCATCAATAATCACTCCAAAATCGACACCATCTTGGTTACCTAAAGCTTCTTTTATTTCTATTGTAGCTGGATGAGTAGGAAGTGAGCCCATAAGATCGTATATTGAATCACAGTACTTTATTCCTTTACTAATATACTTCCAAAGGAATTGTTGTACAGGGCTTTGTGCATTTGTTTTCTGTTTCCTAGTTTGGCTAATCAGAGTATTTACAAGATGCTGAATAGTTACACCACGAGAAGTTTCATAATTTCTAAAATTAGTGTTTTCCAAATCTAAAGAGATAAGCTCTCGAAACAAACTTGGGTCGAACTGACCAGCTTCATTAAACCAAAACAGAGAGTCAAAATCAGTACGCGGCAATCAGTTAATATATGTTTCAAGTTTTCTGTTTATAGTCTCTTTTTCCAAAGAAAGAAGCTTGATAAACTCTACTCTCTGAGCAAGCGGCATTTTAGGGTCAAAGAAAGAAAAGAATCAGCCCTGATTAAATAACTTTTCTATAAACTGATTAAGATCAACTCAACTCACACTGACGGAGCCATTAGCTGTTTTTTCTTTTAAGAAAATCTTTAGATCACTCAATAGATCTGTAAATCCCGAAACTGGTTTGTTCATAAAATTATATGAAACGGATAAATAAGTAATAGTACAATAAATATATAGCAGTAAATGTCAATAGAATATTTGATTAGATATAGTCAGATTATCAAAAGTTATACTTTTTAAGTAATGTGCTTTTTTGGTCCTTGCTCTTGCTTCAACACAAAAGATAACTACTAATAATACACTAGAGTGTCTTACCAGGCATCCCATCGCTTCTTATATACATTTTAACTTGTTAGATTTTTTTATCATGGTAGATATCAAACAAGAAAACGAAACGATCATCGTTAACGATATGTTTTGTTTTCCATTAAACGAGACTAGTGTTCAAGATCAACAGCTCATTACTTGTTCTCTTTCTTGTGGCGAGGATATCAAATACGGTGAACCCAATATTCGCTATCTTGACTATCCAGGAGAGTATCAGCAAGACGATTTCATAGTGATTTGCATAATGTCAAAAGAAAATAAATTGAATTATGTTATCAAATCATTAAATAGTATATTCGCGTTTGTCCAAGATGCTAAGGCCGTAAATGCCGATGCCTTTGAAGGAGTGACTGATGTAATAGCATACGGCGAGAACGTATCACTTCAGCTTCAAAAGCTAGATATGCAATGTAATATCATTTCTCTCTAGTAGGACAGCATTCTAACTCATAATTGCATAATAGCAATTTTTCGGATACAATAAAACAAGCAACTCGTATTTCATAGTATTCAGCCTATTTCATATTTCCATTTTATACTTTTGCACTTATAGTATATGTTCAAACCCGTGAGAAATCAGTATCAAGTCAAAAAAGATCTCCGAAAAAAGTTTCTCGACGAAATTATTGAACTACCAGAAGGATTGCAGCAGCTCTTAAGAGAATGATTTGAACATGGATTCATTTCGGAAGATTCGGTTATTTTTCATATTGATGATCTAGACAAGAAAGCCAAGACTTTGGAGAAGTTTTTCGAGATAGCAGAAAAGCTGAGCATCAAAATCGAGACTATTGAAGAGATGCTCGAAAGAGAAAGACTCAGATTACAAGATGAGTCCAAAAAGAGACTTGGAAAGATCAAGCTTTACGACAACTCTCACAACATCAACGATAAACAATATCAAGATTACGTAAAACTATACTTTACAGAGCTTTCTAAGTTACCGCTCTTGGCTTTTGATGAAGAGAAGGAATTATGCGTAAGAGTAAAAAGAGGTGACGAAAATGCTAAGAAAAAACTGATCGAATCTAACTTGAGATTAGTGGTAAGTATTGCCAAAAGATATATCTGATCCAAGCTTTCTTTCATGGATTTGATCCAGGAAGGTAACGTGGGACTTATCAAGGCCATCGAAAAGTTTGATCCTGATAAAGACTTCAAGTTTTCTACCTATGCACATCGATGGATCAAACAATCGTTAATAAAGGCCATTGCCGATCTTGGTAAAAACGTGAGGATACCCGTCCATCTTTTGGATGAAATTTCAACATACAACAAAACCTATCAAGAAATATTCCAAAAAACTGGTAAAGAACCGACTTCTCGTGAGATTGCTCAAGAAATGAATTTCCCTCTCAAGAAGGTTAAAAAGCTTGAAGAGATTATCTACGGAAACACATCACTCGATATGGATCTGGGTGATGATCACAAATCCACGCTTGGAGATCTCGTAGAAGATATTAATACGATGAGACCTGATCAGGTAGTTGAAAAAGAAGTAATCAGAGAAAATCTCGAAAAAATATTGGATATGCTGGATCCAAGAGAATCCAAAATTATCAAAATGAGATATGGTATAGACTGACCAAAATATACTCTTGAACAAGTGGGAGCTGAGTTCGATGTGACTCGTGAAAGAGTGAGACAAATCGAGCAGAAAGTAATCCAAAAACTTCAGGAACATATTGGTTTGCAAAGACTACTGGGTATTGAAGATGAAGTTGCAAAGCTTGGTGACAATAAGACCTACAAGCACGCCGCTTAACTATAATAAAATTATCTGATTATTCTTTACTAAAACGGGGGGAAATAAACACCCCTTTTTTTCTTTTGGAAATAATAATATCCTGACTGGCACGAATCACTTTATCACGGCTCTCTTCAAGAACTTGTTTTGTTGCGTTCAAAAACTCCAGTAGTTCTTCGTGGCTTGGGTCATTCATGGAAAGCAATGCAGTACACAGATTATTGTTGCCCAACATACCCCGGCGGGTCAAATAGCTCATGAGAGCTAGACGAATAGCATTATGCTTATGGGGGCATACAACCGCGGATTGGGAAAAAATAGCACTTATCTGATCTTGCACCAGCTGTAACTGGTCTAAGTAAGTGCCGTATCTATGAAGATATCTTTGTTGTAAAATATTATACATACTCTGAATACTATTCAATATTTCAGATTATTCAACTACTACATCTCTATAATGTTCATTATAGTAACTCTTGCACTTTTTCAAAATAAGTTCCACTTTCCCCTGATCACTTAGTTCTCTTTTACTGAGTTCCAATTTCACACTGAAATTACTCTGGTATTCAAATTGTTTGAGTTTTTTCAAAATAGCAGGAAGCTTGAGTTCTCCATCACCCAAAGGTAGATGAGAAATTCCTGTTTTACTCTTATCAGATAGATACACTACGGATAAATAAGGAATGAAATTGGGTACCTTACGCATAAATTCTGTTTCAAGCATCTGATCATCGATATTGACCAAATCAAAAGCCAAATAACAATGATATTTCTTGATGATATCTACAATATTACTGAAACGAAATTTTGGAATAGGCAGAATAAACAAATTTTGCCTAGGCGGATTGATGATAGAAAATTTGATTTTAGAGTTTTGACTGCGATAGCCGGCCAAGTTATTGGAAAGAAAGCTATAGGATTTGATATTAAAGATACTAGGACTATTGATACTAATAGTATCACAACCACATTTACGTGCCATCTCAAGTGCTATATTCATCTCTCTGGGATTCGTTTTATCGCTGAGCTGGATACACTTTACTGGTAAATCATAATTAGTCTGCAATTTGTACACATAATCCACATTCCAGCTATCAAAATTCTTCCATAATGCTAAATCTATTCCATCATAACCGGTGTCTTTAGCAATCTGAAAAATAAGGTCCAGTCCATAACCAGAGAGTGTATCAGTTGATAACAATATTTTAGCCTTTGGTGATGCCATCAGAAAGAGAAATAATAGCCTGAATAAATACAAATAAGTATTATTCTAGTATACATGTATCAGCTTATTTTGTCAAATCTACTCACAATTCTGTGTTTCTAGAATATCGAATATATTATTATAGAGAGAATCGGCATATATGCTCGCTTCTGGCAAATCCATAACTCTAGAACTCATATTTCGTATTTCATCGGCCAAGATAACTGGAGAACCAAGAGCTTTCACGTAATTCACAACCCCTTCGTAAGTGGGTCCTCCCGACATTATATATCCTTGTAAAGCGGCATGCCAAAGGCGTAGGTCCTGATACTGGATCCCAAATTGAAACTCTCAGTCATCATATAGCTGAAATGCATCATGATACACCGCTTTATTAATAAATTTGTCATACAAGTATCTATCTTCAAAAAACTTTACTACTTGAGTGAGGTATTTACTTTCTGGGCACACATCATATAGTCACTGTGAATGCAAAAACTCTTCTCTTTTTATATCAATCCATTGGTGCAGCTTCATACCTACAAAAAAAGGATCTCAGGTCAAAACTTCAGCTCGAGAATCTACGGGTAGATGGGTCTTGTTTCTCTCAATGACTCACAAATACCTAATATCTGGGAAGCTTGTTCATAACACATAGGAAACAAAACGGTTTTTATCAAATAGATCAGATCAATTATACAAACGATCAAAAAGGATAAGGTGCGTAAGCGGTGCAGCCATAGAGATTAGTCTACAAGATGTAAATATACTCCTGCATACTTAATAACCTCTCTGATTATCACTTTTTCCTGTGAATCTAATATAATCTGACCCTTATCTCCTACCTGACCTCAACCCGTTGCATAAAAAGGCGTTGTGTCAAAAACAAGCACCCTTTGTCCCTGTTCTGTTGTAAAGTCTCTCAAGAGCCTAGCATCTTGTCGATTCAGATTACGATATCATACAAATTTGGTTTCTGGAACTCCCTCAAGATATTTAGACCACTGCGTATCTTTGACAAATGCAGCGGATGCCCTGCTACGCTCTTTTGCCTTTTCAACCTCGACGTCAAAAGCGTCTTTATCAACTTGTAGTCCCTTGGACAAGAGCACGTCCTTGATAATATCCCAAGGCAAACCAAAGCTGTCAAAGAGCTTGAAGGTATCAGCACCACTCAGCGATCATTTTTTTATCAACTTATCGAGCTCAGCAAGACCATTGGAAATAGTTTGTTGAAATTGTTGACATTCTTTACTGATAGCATCAGTTGCATCCAATGATTTACCAGTCATGCCCTCATACCAAGGAGCGAAGTCATCAATCAGACTCGTTACCATAGCGTGTACAAATTTAGTGAGATCTTCCAATCCCAATGCCCTCAATTTAGTAAGATTAAAATAGCCCCTTCTAATGAGCCTCCTCAGAACATAACCCCTTCCTTCGTTGCTTGGCAGCACCCCATCACAAATCAAAAAAGTAGCAGCCCTGAAATGATCCATGATAATTCTATAGGATTGCAGATGATCTGCATAGTGTGTATCAGTGTGGGCAGCAATAATTTCTCTGGCAGAAGCGAATACATCAGTTTCAAATATAGTCTCGGTATGTTGCAAGACCATATTTAATCTCTCAAAGCCCATACCAGTATCTACATTTTTTTGACTCAGCTCTTGAAATCCATTACCAGAGCCATCTTGGTAGTAGCTCATCATCACGTTATTTCGGATTTCTGTATATCTATCATTCACACCCATGTCTCGATCTTCAGGGCCAAAATCTGCTCCTCTGTCGTAATAAAACTCTACACAGGGCCCACAAGGTCCAACCGGGCCTGGTGTCCAAAAGTTGTCTGATTCACCCTGATCATCGAAACGCATTTCTTTGATATGTTCTATGCCAAGACTCACTAAGGTATCATAACTTTCATCATCTCTGGGAATTTTCGCCGCCACATCACCAGCAAATATAGTAGCCCCGAGTTTGGTTTTATCAATACCCAACACATCTACCAAGAACTCAATACTTCGAGTTATTGCTTCTTTTTTGAAATAATCTCCCAGCGATCGATTTCCCATCATTTCAAACATACTCAGATGTCTTTCATCTCCAATATCGTCTATGTCGTTGGTACGGATACACTTTTGAATATTATAAAGTCTTTTGCCAAGCGGATGTGGCTTACCAACCAAATAAGGCACAAAGGGCTGCATTCATGCAACCGTGAATAACACCGACTTATTCTCAGAGTCTGCCACCAAAGAAACTGGCTTGGCATGTGCATGTCCTCTTGTTTCTCGAAATTCTTTTCGTTTTTCACGGACCTGTTGATTAGTAAAAGTAGACATTACAAACTACGCCATCAAAAAATAAAATACAACAATCAGCACTTCAATATGCTATTCTTTTAATTTTTTAGTGTGATAATCATAGCAATTCCATACTATTTACAACATAAACTAAAAATTTGACAATAGCAATTTTTCTGGTTTGTCTGACAAATCATTGCAAAACACCTTAAATAACTTATATAATCTGACGTTAATCATGTCAGACAATAAAGTAAGCACTTCATTTGAGTCTTTTGGTTACAGAGTTTTTTTTGAGTCATATTGTCTTTAATCTCTTTCATTTTGCCTCATGAAACAATGTCAATCCTGTGGTATGCCCTTATCAATGGACAAAGTGGGAGGATGAACCGAAATAAATGGGTCAATCTCGAGCTTATATTGCAGCAACTGCTACCAAAACGGTGAGTTTACGCAAAAAGATATAACTGTCAGACAGATGCAAGATTTCAACGAAGAAAAACTCAAAGAATATAAGATGAACTGGTTCATGAGGAAACTAGCGAGACGACAATTGCCAAGCCTTCAGAGACGAAAAAGTAAATAAAGTAATCATATTATCTACTATATAGAACATAAACCAACAGTCATATTTTAGCTTTTAATGGTATTAATGAGATTCCCTATTATTAAACATTCTCTTATCTGGCTATCAGCAGGATTAATTTGGATGTGCGTATGTGCCGTATTATTTTTTACAAACCTCAGATTATCTAAACAATTCACTGGTGGTATAGAATTCAAATTGGAAGGTGCACAGACAACCACGCAAATCCAAACACAGTTAGCACAAACCCTATCTGATAATAATCTGAGAATCAGTACTAGTGAAGCATGAGATCACATCAACGTTCTTATTCAGCAAACACAGCCTGATGAACCTAAATTACTAGAACATGCAAAGAGGGTACAGGCCATTTACAATACCAACAATCCAAAATTGGTTGAGTTCGCCATCGTAGGACCAAGCATTGGTAAACAAGTAAGTAGCACTGCGGTACAAGCAATCGTGCGAGGCCTTATTCTTATGACCTTGTTCATTATTTTTGAGTTCTCTAAAATTAGGAGATTCATTCAGCCATGGATTTTGGCAATCATTACAGTCATAACAATGCTCTTTGATATACTCTCTCCGATGGGAATTTATGGTTTAAAAATGATGTTAGACAACACTGCACAAGTGGATGTTATCTTCATCGTAGCTCTTTTGACCACTATGGGTTATAGTATCAACGATACGGTGATCATTTTTGATCGTATTAGAGAACATTTAGAAACAGATAAAGGACACGACGTAGGAACTATATTTGAAAACTCTTTATGGGAAACAATGGCCAGATCACTTATGACTTCAGGAGCGGTACTTATGGTAGTAGTGACCATGTACTTCCTTGGAACAGGTGATTTGAAAAATTTCGCCTTTTCTATGATGGTTGGTGTCATATCAGGATCATTCTCTAGTATCTTTATGGCTGGTCCTATAGCCTATCTAGTTACCAAACGAACAAATAAAAGAAAAAAGCAATAAAAATAATCAGGAAGACAGTGTATCAAACTATTTAGTACCTATTCAGGTTATTATGAAATTCCTCTATCTTTTGTTGGGAAGCGTATGCGTCATCGTTATGCTTATTGTCTTCTTCCAATCCATCATTTGGTTTAATCAAAAAGTACCCTTCCTTTCCCAAACAAGTGGAATTGCACTCAGTAGCTTTGTTATAATAGAATTTGTTATATCATTTGCTGGAGGCGTATTCTTAACCCTGGGTATCAAAAGTTTATTTAGTAACTATACAGATAACAATGACGGATTTGATCTATAATATCAGCAAAGAAGCTGCCTCTCAACTCTTAGGTGTATCCACAAGAACTGTTGATAGATATCTTGCAAGCAATAGGCTCACCAGTAAGAAAATGGGAAACAAGGTCATGCTTGCTCAAGAAGAAGTCATGACACTCAAAGGCGAATCAGACAATATTGAAGTCAATTCAGTGGATGTGATTAGCGGCTCAGATTATCATACATCTTATGACAACCCAGGAAAGTCTCAAGCACTTAGTTTAGGAGCAGAGCAAGTCAGTAAAATCATGGACGAAAAGTTTGATAAGTTCAGCTGAATGCTTGAAAATAAAGATAGGCTCCTAGAGGAAAAAAACTCTATGATCTTCGGCTTACAAAAAAAGCTTGGAGAGTTAGAGACAAGACTACAAACTATGGTTGCTCTTCCCGAACATCATAATGAAAAAGAGCAGCTCTTATCTCAAAAAAAAGAACTACAGAATAGATTAGATAACCTGAATAATAGTCTCAAGAAAGAAGAAACAAAAAATAATATATTTGTAGGATTGTTAGTCATTGTCGGCCTCATCATCGTCATGCTCATGTTCCGGAACCCTAGTTCAGGATCAAAAAACCCAACATCAACTAATACCAACACTATTATAGAAGATGTGCCTTAAAAGAATTATTGTAGGACAATAATCAGTGTTTTGGGTACGCCATTTTCAACCAATCCCATATCGATCTCAAGCTCATCTCAGGGCAAGAAAATATTTTGTTCTCCATTGATGTTTTCCAACCAATAAAAATCACGGAGACGATCAAAACCATTAGCATCCACAAAGGGTCAATAGTAATAGCTTTCATTACCAGTTGTACCGTTTCATTTGGGAAAGTATCAACCTGAATTGCTACCACATACCATACCGGCACAGTAATGAATTTTTCACTCTCTTGGGAATGGGATACCATTAACGGATACAAGACGTGCATTGTTTCACTTGATATACAAAGTACCGTTTTCACATGAAAGATAATCTGATGTATTTATCTCTATGGCTTGCATCATGTCATTGTTCTTATTGCAAGAGGCCAGAGCAAGGGCCATGAAAAGCAAAAACAATGCCGTACGACTCGACGGAGCTTTTCCTGTTCAAGACATACTTTTAGTACTATTTCTAGCTGATCCATACGGAACAGCTACAACTGAACTTCTGTCGCTTTGAACTAACGACGATTGTTTCAATCAAGCAAGAGATGGATGAATCATGTATGCCTAAGAATAAATAAATATTCTTTCACTCATAGAACATAATGATAGGCGGGAAAATGTATATTGCAAGAGAATATGCATAATGCATATTCTCTTGTGTACTCAATGTTTACAAAACTGACTACTGGCGATATATCCGCCCTAAAAAACTAATTTTCTGGAACTACGATAAAATCTTTAGATCGACTACCCTCCCTAAACCCCTCTTCTCCACCATGGGGCTGAGTGTTTACCATAAATTGAATGGTATCTCCAGCTCAAATTGCTTGGGTTCAATATTCATTCTCCAAGGTCATATCTCTCAATTGGTATTCATGTTGTCGATCACTATTGGCCTCTAGTGTATTGCTACCAGGCAAAGGCAAGTAGCCATCATCCTCATAAATGCATGCTCACTCTCCTCCATAATAAAGGTCTATAAGCTCACCGTTTACCAAAAGTTTAATATCCGTATTTGCTGCGACATCAAGCAGGTTTTTTCTTGTTGCCAAAAGCGAATGATTAGTAGCCTGCAAGGTTGCACTTATACCATTTTGTGAAAAAACCAAGGTATTGACCTTTTTTCCTACTCAATTATTGGCCATATCAGCTAACTTTTCCTTTGTGCACGCTGAGGGAAGTAATTGAGCCAACAAAAAAAGAGTGAATAATCAACTCCTTACGGCTCATAATCCATGGTTTGCGACTTTAGAGTGCCCTCATGTTGGCGTAACAGCCAAATCTGTTTGTGCGTGTTTGATTGATGATACTGCTCCCATAGCGAATAGTAGTAAGAATAAATTATGGTTTCTTTACTAGAAGTAACCTATGGGAAAGATAACGGATATCAAGAATACCCGACAATGCAAGACGATTTTTTTGTCATGAGTATAAATTGTTTGACAATACAGAGAAATATCATAGTTACATTTAGAGGAGCTTTGCGTATCATCAGGACGCAATATATCTTGAAAAAAGCAGCATGGTCACTATACTTCTTCTAGGAACATCTATCGTATTTAGCTTCTCATTCTACTTACTCACATGTTACAACCAGACCTTATTGATCATGTTCAGATTATTTGGGACATCAAAAACATCGATGAACCTACCAAAAGCAGTATCACAGAGTACATCGCACATGGGTTTGGTAAAATAGATAGGTATCTCAAGCCCGTTCTACACAAAACAAGTGCCATGATTAAAGTGAAAGTAACACTAGAAAAAAAGGGTGAAAATGACTTTATAGGCTGAATCTACTTCAATTTCCCAGGAATACTCGACGATTTCCATGTCAAGATTGATGAAAACACTCCCCAGGAATGATTAGTAAATGCTGTATCAGAATTATTCAAAAAAGCAAAAAATGCATTAGAAAAAAGAGTGAATAAATTACACGATAACCATTAAGCACATATCTTCCAAGATGGGAAAACAAAAACAATCTCCTAAAGCCTCACATGAGCAGCATAATAGTGATCTCGTAAAAACGCTAGAAGAAATTCTAGATGCCGATCAAACACTGCGTAAACAACTTAATACCATTCAAAATGATGAAGAAAAAAAACAACTTTGGGACAGAATAGAAGCCCTAGACGCTATAAATCTCAAAAAGATAGAGAGCATTTTCACAATACATGGTTATCCTGGAAAGAGTAAAGTAGGAGAAGTATTAAGCTCAGTTGGTTTTTTAGTAATTCAACACGCACCGCTTGCAATGCAAGAGAAGTATTTCCCCCTGCTGGAACAAGCAGCAAAAGAGTGAGAGATCAGAATGTCGCATCTTGCACTACTTATTGATAGAATACATATGTACAAAGGCGAAAAACAAATCTATGGATCACAAATTACAGCCGGAGAGGATGGAACAAGAAGAGTTTATGACATTCAAGACGAAATAAATGTAAACAAACGCAGACAAGAAGTTGGTCTTATGCCCCTGGAAGAATATGCAAAACAATTCGGTATTAAGTACGTGTATACTTCTAAATAAAGAAAATCCACTACTTGAATATGGTGTTACAATATCTACTATACTACCAACTCTTAGAGAGCATTCAATTTTTGTATATCTTTTCTTATCATGCTTATTATAGCCGGAATATTACTTTTTATGGTGTTGGTCATTATTCACGAATTGGGTCACTTCTGGGCTTCTAAAAAGTCCGGAGTGCAGGTCTTGGAATTCGGTATAGGCATCCCACCCAAATTATTCACTATCTATACGGATAAATCCGGAACGGAATATACCATCAATCTCATACCCTTGGGAGGATTCGTAAGGCTGAAAGGAGAAGACTCTAAAGACGAAGAAACCTTTAGGGCACCAGATAGTTTCATTATGGCAGGATTTTGGAAAAAAGTCCTCATCTTGTGTGCCGGGGTTATCATGAATTTTGTTGCAGCTTATTTGATATTTGCCTTTGCTTTTTGGCATGGAAGCAAACCTATCACTGTCTTGCCTTCAAACGCAACTGTTAGCACCCTGCAAACAAAGTTTGTAACGACCTTTGATCAGCTTATCAAAGATAATCAAATAAGCTGAGACCTGAGTACACAAACGGTCCAGGTCATGGAAGTATTACCTGATGGATTAGTGCAAGCAGTGGGTATGAAAGCCTGAGCACAAATAACCCACATCAACGGAGAGGCGACCAATACATTGATTATCAATAGACAACTCAAACAACTCATAGGCAAAGAATTCGAGATAAGTTATCAAAACTCTTGATCAGCCATGGCACAGACTGCAAAACTAACTTGCCCGACTGATCAATGTTTGTTGGGAATACTGATGGATACCCACAACGACTTGGAATTGAAACCCTACAAATACAGCCTAAAACAATCATTGGTATTTGCACGACACGAAGTCATCTGACAATCAAGACTTAGTATGAGCACCCTAGGCAGTTTACTAAAATCACTGGTATCATTTGACAAACAATCTCTTGATAAGCAAGTTGGCAATCTTACTGGGCCCGCATGAGCAATAAAGATAGGAGAAATGATCTATGAAGCCGGCGGACGAATGCAATTCTTAGTATTTGGAGCAATGATTTCGCTTTCCTTAGCAATATTCAATATTTTACCTATACCAGCACTGGATGGATGAAGACTTTTGTGAGTAATTATACAAAAGATATTCGGCTTGAAATCAGAAAGGTATTTCACTATAGAAAATTATATCAACGTCATATTTTTTGTCCTCATGATGGGTCTTGGAATAGTAATACTCTTTAGAGATCTTAGTAAGATTTGGGGCTTATTTTAAATCCTTTACTAATCATCAATCCCATGAAAAACACAAAAATAGCACTGGGTATTGGAATCGTAGCGTTGATCATTTTGTACGTTTTTTTGATGTACAAAGAACGCTGAGCCAACACCAAAGATGAAACAACAAGCCAGGAAATGACTACAGCCGCATGTGAAGCCAAATCAGGACGCGTAGCATATGGTATAGGGCCTGCACCAAGTTGTGAAGCTGGCGAAACATCAATCGGCTATATCACAGATACCAATGCCATTGAAGGTGCCATCTGTTGCATCAAATCATCATAATAACTTCTCTACTATGTCTGTCATTATAGCTGCAAAAGATATTGAAGGTAAGTGTGTACGAATGGGAAGCGACACAAGGACTTTTCACATGGGCTGAAACCTAACAAGATATAATGATTCAAAAAAGATCCATTCTCTCAAGAATAATATAACACTAGGACTTATAGGAGCAGACCACGAGAATTTCTTAGTTAAAGAAGTTGCAAAAAAAGAGCTCTCCAAGATAAAAAAACTCAACAGAGAGTCCCTTATAGACTTCAGTGAATGTATTTTCAAAGAGTTTGATGCTCACCATATCAAGCCCGATAGCGACTGAGATTACTCTTCATCATTACTTATAACAGATGGAAGCAGTATTTTCGTCATTCGGGGAGATGGCACTACGGACATTATAAAAGATTATGGCTGTATCGGACCTCAAACCGAATTTTACTTTGGAATTCTAAGAACGTTGGACGAATTATGATATACAGGTAAAGAGTTTGTTGAAAAAGCTCTGCATATTATAACTAAGTATGATACGGGTACTGGTGGAAGCATAGTCATCAAAAGAGTAGATTAGAACACTATTTTATCAAACACAAAGTTTGTATGCCAACTACCCCATGCATTGATTCTGATAATCAGCAAGAAATAGAAAGGATCAATAAGGTTACTCAACTGATGAATAAAGCCATCCGAGCAAGGCATAGTAAACAAATATTTGACTACTTGGCACAACAAAGTAAACGATTTGAGGAACAGCAAGAAAACTTTGAACAAGCTCAAAGACGTTTCATAAGATGATATTAAAAATATACTGATATTTTATATTTCAACTCACCCGCTATGACAAAAATAGACATACCAATGGATATTCACGAGTCTCAAAAAGAACTGGTGGTTATCATACCCCTTGCCGGAGTCGACAAAAAATCTCTCGAAATGAACATGGAAGACTATAGACTTATCCTCAAGGGTATGAGGAATCAACCAAAACTCAAAGACGATCTTATGTCCGTAAGAGGAGATTGTTATCGGTGAGAGTTTACACAGGTGATTGACTTACCAGTTGGCGTCTACTTGGACAGGATCCACAGCAAAATCACTGCTGACAATATTTTGATGATTGTCGTACCCAAAATTATCGCTCCTGATAAAATTAGAGTAGAAATAGAAATGTAATATAACCAGAATCACCTGCATAAGGTGTTTTTTTATGCACAATTTTATCCATCCTTATCTTCACTATGCTTATAGACAACGAAATTAAATTAGACTATAAAGACGTATTACTCAGACCAAAAAGATCTATCCTGAGCAGTAGAAGCGAAGTAGCACTGGAAAGAACGTTTAGTTTTCCCCATAGTTCACAAACTCGAACTGGCGTCCCTATCGTAGCATCCAATATGGATACCGTTGCCACCATTGAACTTGCAAAAGTATTTGCTCAGCATCATATGCTTGTGTGTTTACATAAGTTTTATAGTGTAGAGGAGATTGTCGATTATAGTTCTCAAGATTGGTTTCAGTATTGTGCGGTCACATCCGGCATCCTCACTCCTGACTTAGACAAATTAGATCAGATTATACATCTATCTACCAAGAACAACAATGGCATATGCCCGATCAAGTTTATCTGCTTGGACGTGGCCAACGGATACACTGAAAGATTCACAAAAGTCATCAAACAAGTAAGAGAACACTATCCTGATATCATTATTATTGCTGGAAACGTGGTTACGAGAGAAATGACAGAAGAGCTTATACTTTCTGGGGCGGATATCGTAAAAGTAGGCATTGGCCCTGGGTCCGCTTGCACGACCAGAATTCAATCCGGAGTAGGCTATCCACAGCTCTCAGCCATCATAGAGTGTGCAGACGCCGCTCATGGGCTCGGAGGACATATCATTGCCGATGGAGGGATAGTGTCAGCAGGAGATTTTGCAAAAGCATACGGAGCCTGAGCAGACTTCACCATGTGTTGAGGTATCTTTGCAGGACACGATGAAAACGGAGGAGAAATAATCAATGAAAATGGCAAACAATACAAGCTCTATTATGGAATGAGCTCCGATACCGCTATGGATAAGTATCATGGCGGAGTGGCCTCATACAGATCTAGTGAATGAAAAACAGTAAAAGTGCCTTATAAATGAGCACTACAAAATACCATACAAAGCATATTGGGCTGACTCAGATCGGCTTGCACCTATATTGGTGCCAGGAAAATAAAAGATATGCCGAAATGCACGACTTTCATACGTGTCACTCAACAGTCTAATGAGGTTTGGGGAAAGAACACCTAATATAACAAAAAAGTAATAATTATAAACAATAAGCTGGATAATCAGTGGCTTTTGCCTTAAGAAATAAATACGATTCGATAGAAATAGTACTATTGACATTTTGTCATTAATATTTATGTAATATATCAATCATTTAACAAACTATCCAAGAATGATCTCAGCTGTTCAGAAAATTCATCAGGAATCTCTTCCAAATAGCCTATATGCAAAAACCATAAGAAAGCAGCATCAAGAAAGAAAAGATTTTGATCCCCAGGAGCCTTTTTTCTTTCATGCTTGAAGAAAGATATGACATACCTATGCACAGATCGCAAACTGTCTGAGTAACCTGATAGAGGTTGATCGAGCACACTATAAAAAAAGGGTTGGCGTCACCCGCAGAATCATGGCAGAACAAAAACTAAGAAGCATTCAACAAAAGTTGGTTGAAGAATCATCGCAGTGGGAAGAAGAATTACTTTCGCAGAGCAAAACCAATGCACTGGACAGGAACTCTGATCAATTTATATACGACTTGATAGAATTCTTGGCAAGTGAGTGAGTTATATTTCTCGAATCAGAAAGGGTCAATGATCGCTATAGTAGCAAGATGAATCGAACATCAAAAATCTTAATAGCGACCATAATAGCAATTTATAAAAAGACAGAGCG
>CAZLWR010000024.1:0-16053 GCA_964563595.1 uncultured Candidatus Peribacteria bacterium
TAATGGCGGAACTGACGGGACTTGAACCCGCGACCTTCCGCGTGACAGGCGGACGCTCTAACCAGCTGAGCTACAGATCCATAATACAGTTAACAATACTCAGTTAACAGTAAATATGTTGGTTTTTTGATATATTAATGGAGCCGGATACTGGATTTGAACCTGTGACCTGCCGCTTACAAGGCGGATGCTCTACCACTGAGCTAATCCGGCAAACAAATCAGTTAACAGTAAAATATAATGATAATCTGAAGTGTGATATGTATGCATATTAGTAATTATTTCGTTTTACCTTTTGTTAAGCTAGCCATCAAACTGCTTACTTTTCTACTTGCAGAGTTTTTGCTAATGACATTCTTTTTAGCTGCTTTATCTATTCTTTTTTGAGCCGCCACAAGGAGTTCTTTCGCATCTTCTGTTCATGCCTTGACTGCTTTGGTAGCTGCTTTTACTGCATTCTTCATACCTGTTTTGAAGTATGCATTAATCTCAGTCTTTTTCTGACTATTTCTTAATGCTTTCTTTGCTGATTTGGTTATTGGCATATTGAGTGAATTAATAATGAATAATTGGTCCCTCTTTTTATTGTGTTTTAATGGCTCCGAGGGTGGGACTCGAACCCACGACCCACTGGTTAACAGCCAGTTGCTCTAGCCAACTGAGCTACCTCGGAATACTATAAGCTGGTGACAATGACTGCACTAATAATATTGTTGCTGGTAAAATCAAGAAAAAGTAGAAAATACCCCCAATCCTTAGTTTGTTTTTGTGCCGCTGTTAGATGAAATACTCTTGAAATTTATAGCATATGTTCTATATAAACACGATATATTAATATTTACTATTTCTATAGTGCTTTTATGAAGAGGTTGCTAGCGGTATTGTCGCTCATAGTATTGGTATGATGTGCGTTTGCTCAAGAAGGTGGTGGTGGAGAGTATACTCCTGCTGCTCCTATACTGCACACAGGAAAAGAATATGCACCAGTTATCTCTTGAAAGAAGATGGTAAAAAAGAAAAGAATGATAGGTAAAACAGTATTCTTTTGAAAGACCGTTACTATTTTTCTCACTCCAGGTGCCAGCGGTTCCGTTTCTTTTGATTTCTTTATAGAAATTAACTAAGATTTTATAAGCCGATGAGTTTCGAGTAATCCTCCATACTTATCATTCCCTCGAGTTTTGAGGTTTGAATGAGGCTTGGGATTTGTTTAAAATCGCCTTTACGTATGGTATTGGCCATAGCTGTATTGTTTAAGAGTAGTTCATAGCTTGCTAGTCTTCCAAAACTATTTCAGATTATTTGTTTATTTTTATCGTTGGCTTTGAGGGTAGGAGGTATTTTTACCAGTTGTTGAGCTAATGATCATATAAATACATCAGCAAGTCTATCTTTCATGCTATCTTGATAGTGAGGAGGGAAAAATGATATAAGTCTGCTTATGGTGTTGATCCCGGCTTTGGTATGAAGAGTAGAAAATACCAGATGTCCTGTTTCTGCAATATTAATAACTGCTTCAGCGGATTCCGGATCTCTAATTTCTCCTACCAAAATAATATCAGGATTTTGTCTCAATAAGGATTTCAAGCCTGTTCCGAAGCTAGCTGTGTCTCTCCCCACCTGTCTTTGTGAAAAGAGACTTTTTTTGTTAGTATAGACGTACTCTATTGGGTCTTCGATGGTTATAATATGTTTGTCTGTATGAGTGTTGATGTATTCCAAAAATGTCGTTAGGGTAGTAGATTTACCAGATCAGGCAGTACCGGTCACGAGAAATAATCAGGCTTTTTTACTGAGCACCTTATTTTTGAGCGTTTGGGCGAGATTGGCGGTCATAATATCCTCTAATTCCATCGTTTTGCTTGTGATTTTTCTGATAGCCAAAGCACGTACTCAGGCGGTACGAAACATATTGACCCTATAATAAAATCAACCTTTTGAGTTATATCCAATATCTAGTTCATTAATAGTATCTCGTGTAATATGATTTGCAGTACAGATTTCTTGAATAATCTGATCCATCTGTGCATTATCCACCATACTATCCAAGATCATAATATCTCATGTTTTTCTTATGACGATAGGTCATCCTTCCTTGAGCAAAAGATCGGAAATATTATTGTCGGATTCAATGTGATGCAATAGTGTGTCAATTGCCATATTGTAACTGATGTTGTAAAATTGGCTTTTCGGCTCTTTACTTTTCGCCTTACGCTTTCTGCCTTCAGCTTATTATGAGTATATCCAAATATTGAAATTATGCAACTATGTTTAATTTTTGCAGGCCCTAATGTTTGCAAAATCAAGCTTGCCTGGCTATACTAAGGTCAGTGATGAAAACATATATAGCAAAATTACTCTCTTGTTTTTTGATTGTACCACTATTTCTTTTGGGAATAAGTGATATTTTGTTATTACCTGAGAAATCCGAGGATGATTTTGGGAAAACTCAGTACAATTTTGAATCAAGATTTCTGAGCTTTACCCCGGTGGCTATAGCTGATGGCTGAGGGCCTACGCCCAACTGAACAGGTGTTTGTACTGTTTCATGAACAATACTGACAGGTAGTGTTGAAGGCAATCCGGTGCCGTTTTTTTGTTGTACTACAACCAGTCAGTGTAGTGATTATTATTCGAACTATAGTGCAGGTGGACTAACTTGAAAAATTGAATGTGCCACAGGAGAGATTGCGGCCTTATATTGTCCTGTTGTCGCGACGGGTCTTGCCTTATCCATGAGTAAATCCGTAAGTTCGGCGAGCATAGATCTTATGGAATTGGTTCAATATACGCTTACGGCAAGTGGAATATGATCTTGATCGGCCAGTGGCGTACAGATTATTGACATATTTGCTCCGGGATTTGTTTTTTCGGGTATTCGTAGTATAGTTCCTTGAACTTCTTCGGGTTTTACGTCGGGTAATACTTTGGTGTGGAGCTTTGGTGATGTGCTTACAGGTTTTAGCGGAACATTGGTATATGAATGATATTATACTTCGTCGGGCGTAAAAACAAATAATGCTTCTTATGTAGTCTGTTCAGGTACGGATTGCTCAGATTTTGCAGTAACTACGGTATTGCAGCCTGTTGTTACAGTAAGTAAAGATCTCTTGGTCCATGGTGTAGTATACACTGGTGATTTAGCAAATGGTATGACTGGAACCTATCGTATTACTGTTTCTAATAGTGGAAGTGGCGATGCTCACAATATGATCGTGGTAGATACTTTACCTTCATTATTCACTTACAGCAGTTCTGTATTTAGTACTTGAAGTGCATTGTATGATGGCTGAGGTCATACGGTAACGCGAAATGCCTTTACGCTGCAAGCATGAACTAGTTTAGAATTATTAATAAACTGAAGCTGGACGGTAACAACTGGTGGTCTCATTACCAACTTTGTTTCCGTCAACAATACAGGCTATTGTAGTATGTCGTGATGAAATTGTAATGCACAGGTGAGTTCTTTGCTGGCTGCACCTGTCACAGGTCAATGTGCTACGGGAGTTATGATTTCGTATTACTCCGGAGCAAGTACTTTGCCGCCAACTACGGGTTTATGTATAACGGGAACCTTGTCTTGACTAGTACAATGAGTGAGCGGATGGACTTGGAGTTGTGCGGGATTGAATAATGGTACAGGCCAAAACAGCTGTAATTTGCACATACGTTATTGTGGTGATGGTTTGCTGGGTACCGGTAATGGATATAGCAATCAGGAACAATGTGACGATAGCAATATCACCAATGGAGATGGATGTTCAAGTATTTGTCAGTATGAGACTCCTACATGTAGCGTCTGATTATCTCCAAATGCCGGTATAGCTCCTTTACTAGTGACGGGAAGTCGATCCTTGGCTTCTTGGGTTACTACAGTGAGTTTCGATCGGGGCGATAGTACTATCATTATGACACCTACTTCTCCTTTGTCTCATACTTATACTTTAACAGGGTCCTTTACTACTGTATTGATAGTGAGCAATAATCTGAGCGGATCGACCTTGACAGGGTTTTGTACGGGTTTGGTCACGGTGAGTTCGGCTCCTCTTACAGGATCTTGTTGAACCATTCACAATAGTTTCCAATACGATTTTAATAATAGTGGCGATGTCATCAATAGTGGATCTGCTTGACTGTGTGCGATTGGTGGTGTTTCTGGTTTTGCTTATAGTACTTTGTTTCATACTTGGCAACGACAGTGTCTTGGGGTTAATAGTGGGGCAGCAGTGTCATGTAATGCTACTGAACGTTATTGTGGTGATGGACTGACTGGATCAGGTGTAGGCTATACAGGACAAGAACAATGCGATGATGGCAATCTTTCCAATGGAGATGGTTGCTCCAGTACTTGTCAGTATGAAAGTCCTTTTTGTACTCTGTCTTTGACTAGTAGCGGATATCTGCCAGTCACAGCGACATGAACTCGATCAATTCCTTCTTGGATGAGTGCGACGCAGCTTGATTGGTGAAATAGTACTGTTATTTCTAATCCGACTTCTCCTAGTAGTATGGTGTATGGTACTGCAGGAAATTATCTTGTTACTTTAATCATACAAAATAATCTGACTTGAGCTACGGGTACGGGTCAATGTACTGGCTCGCTACAAGTATTAGCTACACCGGTGACCTGACTGTGTAATGTGAGTGTCATGACCAGTTATTACTCTGGTGTACAAAGTTTGCCTTCTTCAACAGGACTGTGTACTACTGGTAATTTGTCTGGCTTAACGCAAGGCTTTACCTGATGGTCACGAAGTTGTTTGGGAATAAGCAGTGGTGGATCTCAAACGGGCTGTAGTTTGTCCGTGGCATCTTGTGGAGATGGTATTGTGCAAGGCTGATTTGGTGAGCAATGCGATAATCAGGTATCTTGTAATAATTCCACTTGTCAGCGATCTAACTGACCAGGCGGTGATACCTTCAACCCGATTCCTGATAGTTTCACGCCATGAGATGGTATATTTTGAAATAACCTGACTTCTAATCCCAATTCTAACCCTAACTCCAGTCCGAATTCCAACCCTAATTCTTCTACGAACCAAAATTCTAACCCTAACTCCAGTCCGAATTCTGGGCCTAACTCCAATCCGAATTCCTCTCCCAACTCGTCTTCTTGGTCCAACAGCATAAGTAATAATACGAATGGAGGATTGAATGGATTGTCGGGGACTGTGAAAAAACGTAGACGCATGATCTCTGTTCCTTTAGAGCCCATAAGAAGTCGGCGGGCACTATATATCTATGATACTTTACGATTCCAATACAATAATCTCGTGGGTCATATTGATGAAATTATTATCCCTCCCAGGATTGAACCCGTTGATTCCACCCCTACTCTCCCTATTCCATCTCCTGTTATTGTGGATAATGATATTGTTTATATCCCCGATCCTATTTCTTTCGTCCTTCCGGGTCCTTTGCCTACTTTAGATTTAGAACAATATGAGAACGCTTCAGCACTTGAACCATTGGTCATATTAAATAATCCGACTTCTTCTGCGGCTTCTTCGATGGCTACAACTGCTGTGCCTGTAACAGATATAAATCTTTCTTATAACAGTGTAGAGACCTTTTCACTTGGATTAAACTCATTACTTTATTTGTATACTTGCCAGGGAGAAAAGTTTGTAGATACTACATTGCATGAATGCATTCAGCAATTGCCGTATGATAGTTACTGCAATGTGATTACTAAGAAAAACTCTCGTGTGAGTATTGATAAGCCTCTCATCAAATCCTGTATCAAACAGGTAAAAGATTACAATCCTGGATATGATGCGGTGCCTTGAGCATTATATCTGGATTTGCAGCAAAATGCAGAACGTATACAGGCTCAGCTTATTATCTATTTTTTATCTCAGTTTATCACCATAAAATCCTACAAACCAGTACTAGAACCTTATGAGCCAGGGGTAATGAGATTAGAATTTGACCCAACACAAGTTGATAATGCTTCTATGTATGGTCTGCTTGCTCATTTGGGCGGAGAAAGCTTAGCGAGCCACATTATAGCTGTTCCTTTATTTAAGATAGCAAACCAAAAAAAGTTATTGCTTGCTCAAGAAGAGATTGATCTTAGTAGCTCTATTCCTGCTATTCAGAATATAAGTAATAGTCAGAGCCTCTTTTCTGATCCTTTGTACCCCAAACAAACATATCTCAACACTATTGGCTTCCAGGAGGCTATATCGAGTTGTACTTGGAATCCTAGCAAAACAGTTTCAGTTGCGATTATTGATAGTGCTTTTGATCTTTCTCATGAGGACTTGAAAAAAAATATTGTGTTTCAAAAAGATGTGGCTAATGATGATGACGATGCAGGACCTCCATTTGGCCAGGTCAATAATAAAGATCGAGCACACGGTACCTATTCAGCTGGAATTATTGGTGCTACGACTGATAACGAGAAGGGCCTGATGAGTGTTCCTGCCAATAGCTTAAAAGTGTCTGTATACAAAGCCACCTCCGATAGTGCTTCTTCTCCGAGCGATATTACTTATGGACTAGAAGCTTTGACCCAAGCAGGACGTGCGAAACCTGATATTATCAATGTGTCTCGGTGAATATTTAGTAATAATGATATTCCTGTCCTGAAAAGATTGATTACAAAGATTATCAATCAGGGGACTACGATTATAGCTTCAGCTGGTAATTACAATTCCAATCAGCCATTTTATCCTGCAGCGTATGACAAGGTAATATCTGTTGGAGCCGTAGATAATAGTAGAAACAAAGCATCCTTTTCTAATTATGGCTCATGGGTAGATATTGCTGCACCTGGAGTTGATATTATGACTACCTCTGTTGATAATTTGTATGAGATGGTAGATGGTACTTCTGAAGCTGCTCCTGTGGTTACTGCTGGATTAGCATATATATTGGGACGTGGGGGCTCACTAGAAGATATATTTAATAATCTGACTCCTATTCTATCTGATCTCGGTAAAGGCGTGATGGATATTGGTAAAACTTGTAAGGCCTTGGCCGCAACGTATGATCCCACAAGTAATACTCCAACTTATCAACCTGTGCAGGACCAACAAACTCCAAATGTGCATTTTGCAACGCAAGCTGAATCAAAGTGACTTATTACTCTTCCAAATATGCTTCTCTTATTACTTATTATCCTATTGCTTGGACTGTTGATTTATATGCGAAGACAGATAAGGAAAACAGAGTAATGGCCTTTATATGCCGCTCTTGAGCCGTTTGAGGTGCTGTCTCAATGCACAAAAGCTTGACATATGTATAAAGTAATATATATACAAAATGTTACATGAAATAATCCGTGTAACGAAATACAATGAATATAAAAAACCTATTCAAATTAAGTGTATCCGCGATGGTGTGGATACTTATCCAGATCGTTGCAGCAATCTGGGGAATCTACCTTTTGACACTGGGCACTGGTCCCTTCTTTATTTCAGGCACCGCTATCCTGATTGGCTTAGCACTGATGATAATGGTGGAGGAAGATGGAGGAACATATCATCTCGACTTCCCGGGTACCTGGGAAATACTGGGATATATTTGTTTCCTTTTCGGTTTGGGCGGTTCGGCCTTGCTGATGTGGACCAAGTACAACCCATAATTTCCTACTCTATCCCTTCCGGGTTGTTGAGGGTTAAATGTGAAATGCATTGTGATGAATTGAATGCCGCGTGTCTGTTTCCGGACCCGGCTTTTTTCATGGTGGTAAACTAAATCTAGATTCTTGTAATTTCGAATTATAACTATTTGACATTCTTATTAAAAGCCATATACAAATGAAGTTACACAAATCCTTTGTGCAACTGGAATAAATTGTAGAACAAAAAATGAAGTACATTATGAACGTAAGAAAAATCTTCGGTACAGTATTGGGTGTACTGATCCAGGTTGCCCTCGCGGTGTGGGCGATCTACTTATTCACCCTGAGTGGGCCGTCTATAGTCTGCGGCCTTGCCATCCTCATTGGGATGGGATGCATGATCTTCAGCAAAAGAAGCTCAGGCACCGTCAGTCTGTTTAGCGGCTGGCAGATCCTCGGCTTTATTTGTTTCGTTGTTGGCCTCGTCGCTTCGCTTTTACTGGCGTGGAGCAACAACGACAACCTCGGAATGGGTATATAGTTTTACCGCGAGTGCTTGCCGCCCACATCAACGTATCAATTTTCCTTAACAAACTCCAGGTGTTCTGTCCGCAGACCCTGGTTTTTCATTATTTGAAATTACAAAGATATCTTGTTGTTTCAGATTATAAAATATCTATGATAGTGACCTTGGCTTACTTATAATTATATTGCTATGATAATAGTATCGCATAAACCCTCATCATATTTACTGCAGCCGGCTTATAGATTTTGTTGAGCTTGTCAGCTAACTACCATTGCCGATTCTAAAGGAATTATACTAACTACGTCCAATCCAATTCATCTTTTTTCTTGAATAAATAAAATAACCTGACTATGCTCTCCTTCTTATCTTCATAAACGCTTTACGGCACTCGATATGGATGTTTGCATGAAC
The DNA here is from genome assembly GCA_964563595.1 of uncultured Candidatus Peribacteria bacterium. Classification (GTDB taxonomy): domain Bacteria; phylum Patescibacteriota; class Gracilibacteria; order Absconditabacterales; family Absconditicoccaceae; genus CALMFT01. The sequence continues at coordinate 8,508 of CAZLWR010000024.1, forward strand.
GAATGAGGGACCCTTGATGACCTTAAACAAGCCTTAGCAAACAATCAAATTCCAATACTATTAGTTGCACATGGCTACAATGATGCGGGAGAGGGATTTAATTATATCAGAGCGACTTTGTTTCAGCATTATATTTCTGTTCGAGGCTACGACCCAGTCAACGATGGGTTTCGGGTATATGACAGTGCGATTAAAACTCCAAGTCCCTGACTCCCCATTGGAAATCTTTTCTTGCCTTCAAGACTACTAGCTCAATGTCGAGTATGGTGATGACTTATGTTTTACAACAATCTATTTATCACTATTGTGTAAATTGCTATGGATATCATGAAGTCTCTCAAAAGTTTGGCAAAGTACTATTTTTTGTACCAGAGCTACGATTTGAATAGGGATCAATTTATTGAGGAGCAACGCAATTTTTTGTTGTATGTTATCTATGCGAATCGTGACTGTGTAGTGGGTGAACATTTTCATTTTGATCAGATTTCAGATTATGATTCATTCAAAAAACAAGTTCCTGTCATGGAGTATGATGATTATAAGCAACGGATTATACAGTCAGTAAAGGGGAGTAGTGATATTATCGTGAATGGAAAGGTAGATTGGTTTGCTAAAACTTCTGGGACAACCTCTGATAGTTTCAAATACATTCCTGTGACTGAAGAGTATATGGAAAACAATCATCTTGCTGGGGGCAAGGAATTATTTGCACACTATATCCAAGCAAATCCTGACACAAAGTTGTTGGAAGGGCATTGTATTATCTTGGGAGGACCACTAAGTACCAATGAATTTACTGGAGAAGAAAATGTAGGTTATATTTCTTGATTGATTCAAAGGAATAATCCAAAGATCCTCAAAGACTTTTTCACGAAACCCGAGGATGCCATTACTTTCAATCCTGATTGGGAATCAAAAATACAAAGTATTATTAGCGAATACTCTCAAGAAAATATAACGATGACTATGGGTGTAACGAGTTGGAATTTGTTTTTATTGAGAAGTCTTGTCGCGTTTCACAATGTGCAGTATGTAGATGATATATGGCCTGATTATGAATTATTTTTGACTGGCGGTATGAGTTACAAGCCCTATGAAAAACAGATAAGAGGGCTTTTTCGTAAACCCATACAAATCTGGCAGTGCTATAATAGTAGTGAAGGCTTTTTCGGGATACAGTGTGAAAATAATACGTACACCATGAAGCTGCTTTCTCATGATGTATTTTATGAATTTATCATTCTTGATGATTACCGTATAGGCGAGTATGACAATGTTGTGACTTGTGAGTATGTACAAAATGCCATACAATATGTTGTTCTTATCACTAACTCTTCTTGACTCTATAGATATGTGCTCGGTGATACTATAGAATTTGTAGATAAAGATAATTTTGTATTTCAGTTCACCGGGAGAACAAAATCATACTTAAGTTTGTTTTGAGAAACTACGACTGTGGATCATACTGACAAAGTTATACAATCGCTTACGGAGTATTATGGTCTTCATGTGAGTGATTATCATGTAAGCTCTAAAACTCATGAGGACAGTAATAGTTGATACCATCAATGGATTATTGAATTTGAGGATCTGTGTTCGGTCTCCCCGGAGGATATTTCGCATTTTATCGATACTGAGCTGCAGCAAGCAAATATTTATTATGAATGAAAAAGGCAACATGATTTACTTATGAAACTGCCACAAGTAGAGATAGTGCCTAAGTGAACGTTTTATCGTTGGTTGGAATCAAAGGGAAAGCTTGGAGGTCAAAACAAAGTTCCAAGACTGAGTAATGATAATAAAATTGCACAGGAGATACTCTCTTTGAGAAAAGAATAGAAGATTATCCTCCGTTACAAGTGAATACTTTTCAGTCCGCAATACAGCTAGGATCTAATGCAATGTCGTAAATAAGAATGGTGTCTTTATTGACTACGTAAATACATTGCCCATTTCAAACAGGGCTCTTTTTTACAGCTTTATAGAGAGTGATAGGCGTCTTTTGGTTTGTTGCGATCATAGCAAGATTGAAACCGTAAGTACTCAGCTCTGTTTCTCCATCAAATAGTCTTTTGGGAGGATATACTTGATCTATTTCTACAAGAAATTGTTTTGCATCTACGCCAGGACAAGGTATCATTTTAGTGTTTTTACCTAAGGGCTCTCTAGCATTGGTATCTTTACTCTTATATATCTTCAGTGCTCCTTTTTCGATGACATCAAAATTATTATTACTGTTATCAACAGATTGCGTCACGAACGCCACAGAGTTGCTACGAGGTGCCATAGTTTCTGCATATTTTCGTCCTGCCACAAACGCTGCTGCCAAGAGAACAAGTCAGAATATACCAAATAGCAATTTATTCATGTGGATAATGAATGATAAATTGTATTTATTATAATCAGAAATCTTTAGTAGTCAAATATTTACCTCATATGCTTCTCATAAACAGTGGTATTCTTCAGATTATCATTATATTTCGTCCAAATGCCTGTATCCGTTACCAAAACTGCTTGATAACTAACGGTGTCTCTACGGATTGGCAGCGTATATTTGATACCCATATCTTCTAGGGAAATTACCAGTATCTTTTTTATTGTACTGTCATATACTGAAACAAATCCGCTTTCCGCAGTTACTCAGCCTATATTTCCTGTAATAAGAGACGTTATAGCTCCTCATGCGAGTACGTAAAGACCTTGATGCTCGTTATAGTCGGAGATGGTAGTAAAGAAGTATTGGTTTTTGTAGAACAATAAAGGAATGAGATTGCGTGTGGTAGTGGTGACCCCTCCTGGTAGGGCGAGTATAGCTCCTTCCAATGTTGTTTGTGCACTATTGGTAGAGTAAGCAGGGTAGTAGATATAGTATTTATCAGATTGGATAACTATCATACCAGTGCTTGCGTATATTGTTCAGCCTACGCCACTTCCTCATTGTGCCGCGATTGCACTGTTTCCTGTATTATAGAATACTGGGTAAGAAAAGCTTTGTCCGGAAATAGCAATAATAATCTGATCATTGAGGTTATCTTGCGAACCTGACCAAGTAACATAGATGTCTCACTTCCCGACCTGGGGTTTCAGTACAAATGTATTTTGTAATAAGCTTTGTGAAAAATCTTGATTCATTTGCAAATCTGCTTTTATGCCCGAGAACTCTTCAGCAGATACTCCCGTGAGAGTAAGGGTTGGCTCAGGAGCTGGTGCCGGAGTCGGCTCAGGAGCTGGGGCTGGAGCAGGTAAGGCTGGTATAGTGCCAGTGGATGGCGGAAAGGGGCTTATTGCTTGCCATTGCTTTTTGACAAATGATATGACCTTGCTTCCTGCTTTGCCGATGGGATCAGTAATATAAGACACATCTACTATTTTGCCTGTGGTCTTTTGATAACCCAAAAAGATAAGTAAGATGAGAATGATGAGCCGCAATATAAGGGTAAGGACGCGTTTCATAGCAACAGACTAAAGAGTGAATGATCGGTTTTTTGATAGTTATATCAGCTTATATGTCAATTTATAATAGAAATTTTATTTGATCGAGTTATGTAAAGCTCCTGCTAGGCTACGTTATCATATACTTGTTCTACGTCATCATCATCTTCCAATACTTCTCTGATCTTTTCCAATTTTGCATAGATGGCATCATCTACTTCAGTAGGGTTGGTGGATTCCCAGATAAGATCCGCTGAAGTCAGCTTATATCACATATTTTCCAATGTATGGCTGACGCTATTAAAATTTTCTCTACTAGTTACTACTCTACACATCCCTTCTTCAAGCGTGTAATCTTGGATATCAAGTCCAAGTAATTGCTCCTCCAGACTATCTGTATCAAAGGCTAAGGTTGTTTCTACTTCATTTCCTTTTACTACTGTTTTTTCAATTTTCCCCTCAATAATAATCTCTCCTATTTCTTTGAATTGTCGACTCACGGCACCCATCTCGGCCATAGTTCCTCATGCTTTGCCAAGTAAGGATTTGATGCTGCTTGCGGTGCGGTTGGAATTATCGGACATCGTTTTGATGTATAAAGCAACGCCGCCTGGTGCGTATCATTCATAAAAAATAGTTTGATAGGCTGCTCCATCGCTTTGACCTGATCACTTTTTGATGGCTCTTTCTATAACTTCTTTTGGTACTGATGCGTACTTTGCTTTTTGCAAAACAGTATCCAATGCTGGATTCATATTCGGATCACCGCCGTTTCTTGCCGCTATTTCAATAAGTTTTGCCATCTTGCTATAGACTTTGCTTTTTTTCGCATCTTCTCAGGCCTTACGATGTTTAATATTGTGCCGTTTACTATGTCCTGCCATGAATAATTGTTAGAAAGTCTAAATTCTTTGTTGCTCATAATGATATGGGTAGATCTTTTTGCTTTTTCGCTATTGGGCTTTATATGAATTATAAGCTGAATTTCAAAACAAAAAACCGGTTTTTATACCGGCTTATCTTATTTGCTTTTTTGTGAATCATTATACGGTAACGCTATATTGTTTTTCGAAATTTCTTTTTGCTTCTTCAACGAAACAATTATAAGGATGATTTGCTTCCAATCTACGTAAGAGCTCGATTGCCTCTTCTACTGTTAATAATTCCTGTGCCACCGCTCCTTCTGTTTTGTTGAAAAGCATATAGGGGATAAAGTTATCTATGGGTGACTTTTCTGCAAAATATTCTATTCTTTTTTCTCCGGTGGGGATTCGGCGTACACAAGGTAATATATATCAGCTCCCGCCTGCCTCTTGTATTGTCCAAGCCTTTGTTTCCAGCTCTTTTTGATCTTTATATACTGTTTCTAAAAATGAAAATAGGGCATGGATATGATTATAAAATCCTGTTTTACTTACCTTGAGGGCCTTTATAAGAGTATTAAGATCTCTTGTTTTATTGCTATTGAAGAAAAATCTATTCATAAGATATTTATGACTTTCCGCTGGTAACGATTTAATGATGTCATAGATTTCAATTTCATGTCCCTCTTCATTCACGGGTATATGGATCAATAGTGCCTCCTTATTCTGATATTCCTTCATGTTTCCGATCAAGGATAATATCTCTCAGGTTTTGATTCCTCACTTTTCTATTCGTAATCCCTTTAGGCATTGATTAATATCAAGACTGTATTTTCCTGTGGCGTGGCTACTGCCGTTCAACAATTGTGCTAGTTCGTAGACACTAAGACGTTGAGAATTTTTCAATAATAACGATACTGCGTTATCGAGGCTGAGGTATTCATTTGCCAAGGCTTGCAATATGTAGTTTTTTTGAACAAGAGGAGCTTTCAAAGTATCACAAATAAAAGTTTTACAATTCTCTAGCCGTGGTCTATCTAAAGAGTTTTGAGGAAGTTGTAGCTTCCATGAAATCACTTCTTGTGCTTTTTCTTCATTGTGTGAAGCTTTGAACACTTCTTGCAAGAGATCTAAAGACCTTCTCACTGCGTTGAAATCGAATGTTTTATTTTCATCAACGGAAGAAGTGATAACGGAGGTTTGAATAGTCGGTTGAACTGTTCTTTTGGATCGAGGGAAATTCATTGTAGCAAGAACATAAGAAAATAAATAACTTTTATTCAATAGGGGAGTAGATTTTTACTTATAAAAGTCAATATGAGTTATAATCTGAAAAAACCTCCGTGAGGAGGTTTTATTGAAATATATACTTAGAAATAAGGAATTATACTGTTTTTTGACACTTGAGACAATCTCCGCATGCACAGCCATCTGAACAACATGCACAGCTTATTCCGTCCGTAGCTACTTCAGCATTCATTTGAGATTTATGGAACAATCTTTTGAGGGAATATCTGCCAGGGCCAGTAAAGTGCAAGGAAACGAGAATTGCTATCAATAAGAGATCGAGTTCTGCTTTTTGTATGTCCCATCCTTTTGCATTTGCTGCAGCTAACATAACAATGAGTAACGCAGTGCTTGCCAATCCTTGGAACAAACCTAATACCAACAATCATCATCCGATTACTTCGACATACTTAACAATATCAAACCATGTTTCTACTGACAAGAAAGTAAGTCATAAACTATGTGCAACACCACCAACGAACTGAGCCATTTCTGCTGGAGCACCGAATTTCATAGCACCGTGCATGATAAATAATGCTCATACTACTACTCTGAGAATGAGTAATCCGGTGCTTACGCAACCCTTGCATGATCTGCATGATCACTGAGAAGAAGACATCATGTGTATAGAAGTAATAATAAATAAAAAGATACGCATTGAATAGTGGAAATCACTCTAATTGCAAGAGGAAGTAACAACTATTGGCTACAATCTGCTTGTGAACTAGATTTCTACTTTACGAAGCACTTGAATGATGTATGAAATAAACTAAGAAGTGTTGCTATTGTTCATTACTCAAAACACTAAACATCATGAACGTAAAGTTATTGTTTGTCATATTAACGTATTTTGTGGCATTTTTCCCAGCCTATCTGGGCTATGATTTTCGTTATCAATGGATAGGTTTGTTGATCACGATGATATTCTGATTATCTTCTTTTATTCCTTTTGTTCATGACTTTGGGAAGAGGGGCTTGCTCGTAGTGTTTGTGTTGGCGATATTTGCTTATGCTATAGAGTCCCTCTGAGTATTGACCTGTATACCTTATGGATGTTTCACATATAGTGAGTTGCTGGGTCCAAAATTGCTTGGTATAGTACCTTGGCTATTGTTGTTTACTCGGCCACCTTTGGTAATAGGTGTATGGTCATGGATCAAAAAGTATTCAATCTTTTGATATCTCTCCTGGATAGTGGGCGGATTGGCGTTGGTCGTCATAGATCTTATATTGGATCCTATTGCAGTATTGATGGGTCTATGGCATTATCCATGATGAGGACGACGATTCGGGGTTCCTTTAAACAATTTTATTTGATGGTTTTTATCGGGAACTATGGGTATCATGATGGTCGATCTGCTATTGAAGAAAAGGAATATAGCAAGATTGTATGATATGGCTATCTGGTTATTTATTGCATTTTTTGTTGGATATTTGTGTTTTTCTTATATACAGCTATAGTATATTTATTTTGTTTACTCATCATCCATGTTAAACCTTTTTCGATTGCTATGAACACTGCTTACTCTCCTCGTCAATTATTTGAGCACTGCATTGCCGCTCAATAATATGACTACTGGTCAATTGTCTGATCAGCTGCACACCTTGATCACGCCTGCTTGATTCACCTTCGCGATCTGGTCTGTCATTTACCTAGGGTTGGCAGTGGTTATTTTCCGATTATTATCTGGTCGTATCCAGTTTTCCAAAAAAGCATTGCAATGGTATCTGTTATCGTGCCTAGCGAACGCTTCGTGGATTGTGGCATGGCATTACGGAAACTTGCATCTTGCTATGGTGCTTATTGTAATCCTACTTGTGTCTCTTATTGCTCTTGATCAGATTATAAAACATGATCATAGTAATATTAGATATTATGCTTGGGTAAGATGAGTGTTTTTGATCTATTTTTGATGGGTGCAAATTGCAACGTTGTTGATGACGACTATCTATATCCAATATGC
>CAZLWR010000025.1:0-14360 GCA_964563595.1 uncultured Candidatus Peribacteria bacterium
ATATTTTATTTGACCATTATTTTTCTCATAAATCCTGCTTTTAGTGGGATTTTTTTGACAAAAATGTCTTCGCTCTGTACAATAAGCCTACATTGTTTTTACTTTCCTATTTCAGGACTATGATTAAAACAGTTAATTGGCTTGCATCTTGAGCAATGGCTACTTTGGGTTTAACTTTGGGTTTCATTTCACTTTGGAATCAGAGCTTTTTCGTCCAAAACCATGAAACTAGATTTATAACTCAATCTATAAGAGCTAGACCTTTGCCTGATAATCTTATTGAGACCTGAACAGGTTCTACGGGTAGTGTTTGTGGGGATGGGATATTGACCCGACCAGAGGAGTGTGAAAATAGTTATCAATGTGCCGCAGGCTTTGCTTGTGTGGTTTGTCAATGTCAGTCGATTTCTGGAAATTGAGAAGCGAATGGAGGCTTTGGGAGCAGTTCCAGCAATGATAATCCCAATGGGATGTTCAGTGACGCGTCTAGCAATAGTGCTCCAAACTGAGGTTTTAATTTTAGTGCTGGTAGCCCTAGCTGAACTGGGTCTACTGGATTTATTGATCTGTCGCTCGAGAAAGAACTAGTTAGAGTTGGATCCGGTCCTGATGAATCATATCAATTTACTATTACCATAAAGAACAATGGAAATGTTTCTGCATCAAATTTTATAGTAAAAGATTATATTCCCTCAAATTGACTCGCCCTAACTATAGGTAATGGTTGAGTTCAGAATTGAACCACGATCACTTGGGCAGGCTTAACATTAGACCCAAATCAGACTCTATCTCTATCGTTAAGCGTTACAAAGACTGTTCAGTGAGACAGTATCAATAAAGCTGAAATATGTGGTTATTTGTGATCAAATAGTGTTGTTGTTCCGCACGATCCAGATAGTAATCCATGTGATATGGGCCCAAGTGGTATATCCACCGAGGACGACGAAGATGTTGTTAATTATTAAGCCACGATCGACTTATAATCCTTATCTAAAATATTAGAAGCCTGCTCCAAGTCAGGTTTTTTTGCTTGTTAGCTATTTAAGTAGATAATCAGCTTTATGCATATAATCTATTGACAATTGACTATTTGCCAATACAATTATGTTATAAAGATTTCAATTTATATCTTTTGTGTGGAAAAGATGAATATTGCTCTTAATTGGGTTGTGTCGGGAATAGTTACTGCATTAGGTTTGTTACTTGGTTTTCGATGTATTCTAGAAGAAGATTTTTTGGTGGTCAAACGCGGAGCACCGGATATTATTGCTCATGCTATGATACGAGTAATGTAGTTATGGCCATACTATTAATATGTAAGTTATGTAGTTTACATAACTTTTTCTTTTTGAAAAATCATTTTCAGATTATCTTTATTCATCAACATCCATAAACCAACCATAACGATACTAATGGCAACTTTGAGTAATGTATCCAATGGAAGACTGAGGAAGAAATAGAGTATAATCAACAATCCTAGGAAATTACTGAACAGTCGATAGGTGAAATCACTGCTATTGAGATATTGTCTGAGTTCTTGAAGATAATTCATGGTGATGTTGTTTGCCACCGACCAAAGAAGTGACCAGAAAAGTATTGATACGGTATCCTTTGCAAACACATGTGCTACTGCGACATAGAAACATACATTGATCATAATAAATCCGAACATTCTTCGAAGCTTGTCATTGATGCCCATTTTTTTACAAAAATAAAATATAATCAGATAGAGGCCAGTATTCAGTAGGAACATCCAAAAATCACCAAAGTTCAATTCTCCTAGCGATCCAAAATATACTATCAAGCCGCATACTATACTGGTAACTGCTACGCTGGTGAGACTCAAAGCTAGATACATGCTTTCAGGTATGTTCCTGATAAACCCTTGAATATGAGGATGAGAAAATCGTCACTTTCGTGAAGTGATGCGACCTGGTAGTTGATTGATGGTGTATCATCTCAGGATATATTGCACGTCGAGATCACTTGTACTAGCTCCCAGTGTATCATATTGTTTGATGAACCCAATACTCATAAATAGTAAGGCTACGTATAGTTGTATGATGATCAATCATTGAAATTCGCTAGTTGATCGATAAGAATGTAAAATAGTGAGCACTAAAAGTATATGATAGAGCAAAAGTACTTCATATTGTAAATGAGGATGTTCGTCTAAGTCCACGAAAATTCCTATAATTCGATACAAAAAAGATCGAAGACCTGCCAACAGGGCGACTAACATACCACAAAGGATCACTACGATAGCAAAAGAGTCATAGAGATATGCAAAGTATGCTGATGATATAAGATATATAATAGACTGAAAGATGATTCATGCCCTGAGAGTAGGTTGTCGTTCTCTATTGTTCTGGAAATAGGTAATGTATAATAATATTGTATTGAGAACAATGAGTATGATAGAACTTTCCGTCCGTGATATTTGAAACAAGCTGAACATAATTTGTACTCCTACTAATATAAGTAACCATGAAAATGACTGTAAATGTGTTTCTAGATATCCATTCATTCAAGATCTATGTGTAGATGACATACCTGTACCAAAAAATAGTGCCACTATAGTCGCAATGGGTATAATGCCCATTCGGGTAATACCTATTTGATAAAAGTATCGTACAAAGATAATGCTTGTCGTCAATAATAAGAATAATATCATGAAATCTCTAGGACAGATAAACTGATCGGTATCATAGTAATTCCAAAGCTCTTTTCAAAAACTGTTGAATAATAATTGAAAACTAAGTTGACAAATTACTTCACTAGAATCTTTCAATTTTCTTAGAAAAACCTAAAAATAATATTTTTATAGTCGCTATCGCGATACAAAAGAATCAATTTTCGATAAATGAATTATTATTTTTCTGAGTGCTTTGTATATTTTATAGTGAATATCTTATTGTTTTTTGTCTTCACTTGACTACTTTATGCAATCTATACCAGCTGAATGCCAAATTACATAGCGATTTTTCAAGATTTTGACATTTTGTTAAAAAATGTCTTGAAATTGATGTCCGAAATTTTAATAGGAAAGCCACTGTAGTTCGTTACTATCTCAAACGTAAGTTGATAGTCCTTTGATATCTGTGATAAGTTTATTGTTTGGAGCACTGTTCGTTTCAGATTATATGCTTATTTTTATTTACCAAAATCTAGTCAACCTATCATATCAAAATATACTGAATTTTTTAATGCCAAACTATTCAAGTACTGAATTTTTTGGAAGGAGTTACATATTTTTAAAAGCCACAAATGGATGCCTTGGGTGAGAAAGCCGAAGAAAGACCTGGTTGGCTGGGAAAAGCCACGATAAGATGCCAACAATCGTTATAGTCGTGGATGTCTGAATGGGGAAACCTATCCTTAGGGATGCCTGCTTTATGCGGGCGGCAAGCTTGGGAAGTGAAATATCTCAGTACCAAGAAGAAAAGAAATCGTAAGAGATTCCCTCAGTAGTGACGAGCGAACGGGGAAGAGTCCAAACCAATTATTGTGTAAGATACTAGTCGTTGCATAATTGGGGTTGTAGGGCAATCATTCATGAACTAGTATTCATGAACAAAGTAAGAAACTACCCAGAGAACAGAAAGCTCTGGAAAGTGCTACCATAGGGAGTGAAAGTCTCGTATGTGTATCTGGGTAGCTTTGTCGATTGTACCTAAGTAACGTCAGACACGTGAAATCTGGCGTGAAGCTAGGCAGACCACTGTCTAAGACTAAATACTTTCTCACACCGATAGTGCATAGTACCGTGAGGGAACGGTGAAAAGAACCGCGGGTAGCGGAGTGAAATAGATCCTGAAATTTGTGGCTTACAAGGGAGTTGGAGTCCCGACTTGTCGGGATGACAGCGTACCTATTGACGAATGGGTCAGCGAGTTAATGATGGTAGCAAGGTTAAGGGAGTAATACCTGGAGCCGTAGCGAAAGCGAGTCTGAATAGGGCGTTTAGTTGCTGTTATTAGACCCGAAGCAGGGTGAGCTAGTCATGGCCAGGTTGAATCTCCGAGAGATCGGAGAGGAGGACCGAACCGGTTGGAACTGCAAATCCTTCGGATGAGCCGTGTCTAGGAGTGAAAAGCTCATCGAACCCTGTGATAGCTGGTTCTCCCCGAAACAAATTTAAGTTTGACCTGTAATTAAGATCCGATAGAGGTAGAGCTCTTATAAGGCTAGGGGTGTCGAGAGACATTACCAAACCTTGTTAAACTTCGAATGCTATCGTAAATATTATGGAGTTAGACGGTGACAGCAAATTGCCATCGTCGAAAGGGTAACAGCCCAGATTTCTGACTAAGGTCCCTAAATAATAGCTAAGTGGGAAAAGAGGTGTTGTTGCTAAGACATCTAGGAGGTTTGCTCAGAAGCAGCAATCCTTTAAAGAGTGCGTAACAGCTCACTAGACAAGCGACAATGCGCTGAAGATGTAACGGGGCTAAGCTATTTACCGAAGTCGAAAGTCTATCGATTTATATCGATATGGCGGTAGGGGAGTGTTGTATACTGGCTGAAGCGGAACTGTAAGGGACCGTGGACGGTATACAAGTAATAATGCTGATATGAGTAACGCCTATAGGTGAAAATCCTATACGTCGAAAGCCTAAGGTTTCCTACGCAACGTTCATCGACGTAGGGTTAGTCAGGACCTAAGGTCATCCTGAAAAGGTGTGCCGATGGATAACTAGTTAATATTCTAGTACTTACTATATGGCGAAGGAGTAACGTATTTGGACTTGTCGGAGCCCCTTAAGGATTGGGGTTGTATATCGAGGTTTGATAGCAGGTAAATCCACTATCTTGTAACCAAGTAAAACAAGCATCCCGAGCAATCGGGAATAATTCTGGCTGTTTGAGTACCAAGAAACACTCCTAGCTTAACATATAGTAACCTGTACCGAGATCCGACACAGGTAGGCTGGTAGAGAATACCAAGACGATCGAGACAACTAATAACTAAGGAACTTGGCAAAAAAGCGGACGTAACTTCGGGATAAGTCCTTCCCGCAGAAATGCGGGACGCAGCGAAAGTCGTGGGAGCGACTGTTTATCAAAAACACAGCTTCATGCTAACACGTAAGTGGATGTATATGAGGTGATGCCTGTCCGATGCCAGAATGTTAATCTTCCTTGTGCAAGCTCGGAAGTCAAGCACTGGTGAATGACGGCCGTAACTATGACGGTCCTAAGGTAGCGAAATTCCTTGTCGGGTAAGTTCCGACCCGCACGAACGGCATAACGATTCCCACACTGTCTCAGTTTTAGTCTCGGTGAAATTACAATCCCGGTGAAAATGCCGGGTAGATGCAGTTAGACGTGAAGACCCCGTGAAGCTTCACTATAGATTGGTATTGTATCGTAGCGTATGTTGCTCAGCATAAGTAGAAGGCTTTGAAGTCAGGACTCTGGTCCTGGTGGAGCCAACAAGTGAGATACTACTCATTGTACGTCGCGATACTAACCCCATATATTGGGGAACAGTGCTAGTTGGGTAGTTTACCTGGGGCGGGTACCTCCTAAAGTGTAACGGAGGTGCACAAAGGTTTGCTTGGTACGGATGGAAACCGTACTGAAAGTGTATTCGCATAAGCAAGCTTGACTGTGAGACTGACAGGTCGAACAGATACGAAAGTAGGTGAAAGTGATCCGGATCTTTCAAGTGGAAGAGGATCCGCTCAACGGATAAAAGTTACTCCGGGGATAACAGGCTAATGGAATCCAATAGTTCATATAGACGATTCCGTTTGGCACCTCGATGTCGACTCGTCGCATCCTGGGGCTGTAGAAGGTCCCAAGGGTTGGGCTGTTCGCCCATTAAAGCGGGACGCGAGTTGGGTTCAGAACGTCGTGAGACAGTTCGGTCCCTATCTACTGCATCCGCAAGCAATTTGAAGAGTGCTGTCCCTAGTACGAGAGGACCGGGATGGACTAGCCTCTGGTGCACCAGTTGTTCAACCATGAGCAGAGCTGGGTAGCTAAGCTGGGAACTGATAACCGCTGAAAGCATCTAAGTGGGAAACATGCTCTAAGATTAGATTGCTCCTCAGTCGCAAGATTGAGATAAGACCTCCGGGAGACTACCGGTTACATAGGTAACAGGTGTACGTGCAGTAATGTGCTTAGCCGAGTTATACTAATAGGTCGAATGATTGTATACTTCCTTCCAAAAAATTCAGTATTTGGATATGATATGAAAATAATCTGAACTGCTTTTTATTATAAAGCAATCGTGAGATAATCTTCTTGATTATTTTATCCTTGATTTGTAGTAAGAGCAGCGTTGTGCTCTTGTTTATTACTGGTGGTGTTTATACATGTTGGGGAAATACCTGTTCTCATTCCGAACACAGAAGTCAAGCCCATCGTGGTCGATGATACTGGGACTGTATAGTTCTGGGAAAGTAGATGGACGCTTCCAGTAATGAATAAGAGTAACATCAACTTTGACGCTTATTGACAACAATTTACATTGTATTATACAGTGATATTGTTATTATCGAGCTCACTTATTCAGCTTATGACATATACTATCTGAATATGTTCATTACTATCTTTGATGTTTTAAAGCTCAAAATTGTAGAAAATTAATGCATTATCTGCTTTGATCTATGCTATTTCGACTTTTAAACAAAATACGCTTGTACAAATAAGAGAAGGTAAAACTCCAACTATTTTTGAAGAGTTTGACCCTGGCTCAGGATTAACGCTGGCAGAATGCCTAACACATGCAAGTCGAACGGACATTATTGGGAGCTTGCTCCTGATAATGTTAGTGGCGAACGGGCGAGTAACGCGTATCCAATCTAACTTCGAGTTGAGGAAAACTATAGAGATATAGCTAATCCTCAATAGTCTCATGGAAATGAAAATACCATGAGTAAAGGCTTGCCGCTCGGAGAAGAGGATGCGTCCTATCAGGTAGTTGGCGGGATAATAGCCCACCAAGCCTATGACGGGTAACCGGTCTGAGAGGACGGACGGTCGCAATGGGACTGAGACACGGCCCATACCCCTACGGGGGGCAGCAGTGGGGAATCTTGGACAATGGACGAAAGTCTGATCCAGCAATTCTGCGTGCGGGATGAAGGTCTATGGATCGTAAACCGCTTTTCTGAAGGAAGACGAATGACGGTACTTCAGGAATAAGCGACGGCTAACTTCGTGCCAGCAGCCGCGGTAATACGAAGGTCGCAAGCGTTATCCGGAATTACTGGGCGTAAAGAGTGCGTAGCTGGTTTGATAAGTCTGATTTCAAAGATCCTGCCTCAAACAGGGAAAGGGGTCAGATACTGTCTTTCTAGAGATAACTGGGGGTTAGTGGAATTACCGGTGGAGGGGTGAAATCCGTTGATATCGGTAGGAACGCCAAAAGCGAAAGCAACTAACTATGGTTTTCTGACAGTCAAGCACGACAGCTCGGGGATCAAACGGGATTAGATACCCCGGTAGTCCGAGCCGTAAATTATGTCTGCTAAGTGTTTGGGCTTATACCCCAAGTGCTGTTACCTAACGGGTTAAGCAGATCGCCTGGGTAGTATACTCGCAAGAGTGAAACTCAAAGGGATAGGCGGGGGAACACACAAGCGGTGGATTGTCTCGATTAATTGGATATTAAGCCAGAAATCTTACCTTTACTTGACATGTGATGTGTCGCAGGAGTAACACCTGCTAGCGTAGCAATACGCACTTTACACAGTTGGTGCATGGTTGTCGTCAGTTCGTGCCTCAAGGTGTCGGGTTAATTCTCGAAACGAACGCAACCCTCATCTTATGTTACTATGTCATAAGAGACTGCTCTGGTAACGGAGAGGAAGGAGTGGATGACGTCAAATCCTCATGCTACTTACGTGAAGGGCATCAGAGGCAATACAATGGGGTGGTACAATCAGAAGCAATGGGGCGACCCGGAGCAAATCTATAAAACACCCCTCAGTTCGGATTGTAGTCTGGAACTCGACTACATGAAGTTGGAATCGCTAGTAATGGCAAATCAGCAAGTTGCCGTGAATATGTCCCTGTTCCTTGCACTCACTGCCCGTCAAACTATGAAAGCTGAGGGCCTTTGAAGGATCGCAATGCGGTACGAAAAGGTAATCAGTGATTGGAGTTAAGTCGTAACAAGGCATCCCTACGGGAACGTGGGGATAAATCACTTCCCTAATGGAAAAAACAATGTTCCTGTGAAATTCAGGACAAAAAAAGTAAATCAACCAATGTCAACTATACACTATAGTTGCGGATGCTTTACCTTCTCTTATCTGTACAAAGATAAAAATATAGTCTGACTCGAAAGAGCCGGGCTTTTTCTTTTTAATCAAAATAAAAAGTAATCTGACCTTTATTGCGTTACTATATTTACTATACTCTTCTGGTTATTTCTTATTTTTAGGTTCATTTTATCTCATGCAATTTCTTCAAGTCAAAGATATACACAAAGCATTTACTGATAAACCATTGTTGGATGGAGTGAGTTTTTCTATTCTCAAAGGACAGAAAGTGGCACTGGTAGCTAAAAACGGAGCAGGCAAGTCGACCTTATTGAGAATATTGATGGATGAAATTGAGCCCAATCAGTGAACAGTAAATTTTAATAAAGATATCAAGGTAAGGTTTTTATCTCAGACTTTTGATGTGCCGGATGATATGTCCGTGTGGGATGCTTTGTATGTGCATGACAACCCTCTTGGTCAGTTATTGAGAAAGTATGAATTACTATTAGCTGATCCACAGGCTGATCAGATTATATTACATCAAACATTACAGGATATAGAAAAAAGCCATGCTTGGGAGTATGAGGTGAAACTCAAGAGTATCGTATCACAATTACAACTCACTGGCTATGTTGAACAATCTATGGGTTCATTATCAGGTGGTGAGGCAAAACGTGTCGCATTGGCAAAAGCTCTCCTTGACGAACCGCATTTCCTTATCCTTGATGAGCCTACCAATCACTTAGATTTGGAAATGATAGAGCGATTGGAAAATTACTTGAAAAAATCGAGTATGACCTTGTTGTTGGTGACACATGATCGTTACTTTTTAGAACGCGTATGCACAGATATTTATGAGCTGGATAGAGGAAAGCTGTATATGTATCCTGGCAACTATGAAAAATTTTTGTACAAAAAAGCAGAACGCGAAGAACAAGAAGCCAAAGAAGTCCATCACCTCAAGATGTTATACAAAAACGAATTATACCGAATACGTAAGGCACCTAGGGCAAGATGAGCTAAATCAGTTGGTAGAACAAAGAAATTTTATGCATTAGAAGATAATTACCGTAGTCAGAAAGGCGTGCTGCAGGAACAGTTTGATAAACTAGAGTTAGAAATGGATCAAAGGAGACTGGGTAGTAAAGTCTTGAAAATTCATAGTTTATCTAAGTCATATGGAGATAAGCAGATCATAAAAAAGTTTACGTATGATTTTAGGCAGGGTGAGCGTGTGGGCATAATTGGTAAAAATGGGGTAGGTAAATCTACCTTTGTAAATATGATAGCCTGATTAGAGCAGCCTGATCATGGAACACTTGATTTTTGACCAACAGTAAAAGTTGGCTATTATCAGCAAAAACAAGCCATAGCTGACAGTGATGTAAGGGTTATTGATTACGTAAAAGAAGTGGCAGAGTACATAACTATCGGAAAGATAAAGCTATCGGCATCTCAATTACTTGAGCGTTTCTTATTCAGCACGAAACAACAACAAGCGAAATTATTTAGTTTGAGTGGTGGCGAAAGAAGACGTTTACATTTATTGGTAACGTTGATTGCTAATCCGAATTTCCTTATCCTTGATGAACCAACCAATGATTTGGATCTTATGACTTTGGCCGTGTTAGAGGAGTTTCTACTCGCCTATCAAGGCTGTCTGATTATCATATCTCATGATAGATTCTTTATGGATAAGTTGGTGGATCATTTGTTTGTGTTTCAGGGTGAAGGCGAGATTTTTGATTTTCGATGAAGCTACAGTGAATATAAACTGAATCCTAAGAGTTCATTCAGCAAGCCAGAGATTTTTGATGACGAAGAAAAAGTTATTCCTGAAAACTTGGAAACAAAACCCATGCCAAAGAAACTTTCTTATAATGAAAAACGTGAGTTTGAACAATTGGGGAGCGATATTCAGAAACTAGATCAAAGGAAGGAAGAAATAAATCTGATGTTCCAAGAAGAAGGATTGGAAGCAGATAAGATTGTACATCTATGAAAAGAGTTAAGCGTATTGATGACGAATTTGGAGAGCAAAGAAGCGAGATGGTTGGAATTGGCAGAGAGGGAGTAGCTGAAGTACGTTTCAGATTATTCCTGTTTTTTTGATTTCTGTGTTAGTGTTTTATCCAGTTCTTTTTGTATTTTTTTAAAATCTAATAAGTCTTCCGCTCAGAGTGTATCCTTACCTACTATTTCATTTGTATAATCTGATGATTCCGTATCTGTCTTGGGTATTTTTGTTCTTTTGTTCTTGGGGAATTTTGGAGTATTTTTTTTGTTCATAGTATGGCGTGTTAAAAATTAATGTATATCATCAGTGGACTGATTAGACTGGAATAGTTGTTGTATAGATAATTGCAAGAGGTCGGTTGCTTGTGTGTAGTTCATATTTCTATGTGGAGAGACTCTTTGGATTTGTAGGTAATCGGTGCTTGTAAATAGCTTTGATAGATTGCCTGGTATGGGGTTATTTCGCATTATATTTTGGATGATTTTATTGAAGAGGAGATTTATAATATTAGGATTGAACGCTAATACATAATTTTCCACTCTTTTTGGCTTTCCTGTCGCCTTGATGCAATGATGCAAACCATGTAGGGTTCCTTTTGGTCATTTTCCTTTCTCTGTTTGTAAATACTCTTCAGTAATAGAGTTTTTGAGATCAACTGGCATATGCACAACTCTAGTTTCTTCCGGTATCTCTAGGCGTATGACACAATCAGTATTTGCTCTCAGATCGTCTACGCATGGTGGCTTGCGAACTTTAATATTTTTACCAGGATAGAGCCTTTGCAGAACTCGTTCAAGATACATGATCTGAATAAGTTCTAAGACAATAGAAAATAAATGTTCTTTCAAATTAACAACTGTCGTAAGTGTCTCTCTGGCCATGGTAATTTCAGACTGCAAAGCTTGAGACAAGGGTCTACCGTCATTGGGGTCTATGCTAATCTTGTACTTAGAAAGTGTTGTTTTTATTCGTTTGACGATGCGTTTTTGTTGTTCTTGTGTTTGTTCATTGTATGCTGCCTCTATCTCATGTTCTTGTGTTTTTAGGAGCGGAAGGATTTTATAATGGATAAACTGTTTTTTGCATTCTTGGTAAAACCTTGATTTGTTGTCTCCTCAGTCAATGATAAGTTCTAATTTATTGATCTCTTTTTTGACCGCTTCTAGTTTCGTTTTATCATATGGTTCATGTTCTTCTTTTAATGCAGCTATAAGATTATCTCTTTGAACTTCAAGCTTCCCTATTTCTTCCTCGAGCCTTTTGATAGCACCCGCATTATCTCTAGGATAAGGTTTTAGCTGTTTCAATGCTTTGTTTTTTTTACTGAGGACCTCCTTGACGGCCAGTAATTCTGGGGTTTCGTTTACTGCTAGTCTTGTGGTAGTTTTCACTTGTACTTTTTGTTGTTCCCGATCTTTTACTTTTTTCTCTAGTGCTCTTATCTGACCTTTGATATCTTCATAAAATTCTTTTTGTTGGGTAGCAAAAACTTCTTCAAGTCTGGCTTGATCAATCGTTTGTTCTTGGATATGACCGTGTGAACGTTTGCCACTATGATGTTGGGATACTGTCTTTGCTAATTCTTCACATCGTAACTCACCAAAATACAATTTGCACAGTTCTTCGTCTTCTATAATACCATCTAGTACAAGATCAAGAACTGCTTTACTGCTTTCTTTCGCTTCAGACCTGTTTCATAGTACATCTCGTATTCCATTACCTACGAAAGAATCATACTGAGTCCCATTTCACTCGTTAGATATTGTTGCTAACCTTGATTGCGGATAACTTCACATAAGATAATACAAATAATATTAGATAGCTAATGAATGATAAATAAGTATACTGGTGCCTATTATAATTTGCAACTAATTGAATGAGTGTCGCTATAGTGTGAGGTGGTGCTGCAGGGATAATGGCTGCCGCAAGTTTATTAGAGTCAGCTTATGCTGATCCTATTTTTTTGTTTGAAAAAAATCCACATCTTGGTGCAAAAGTAATTATAAGCTGATGAGGAAGGTGCAATGTTACAACAAGTTTTTATAAAAAAGATATTCTTAAGACAAAGTATCCTCGTTGATGGGATTTGGTAGAGTATGCTATTGGTCAGTTTTGACCTAAGAAGATCTATCAATGGTTTGAAGATCATGGAGTGCCGCTCAAGATTGAAAAAGATGGAAGAGTATTTCCGGTTAGTAATAATGGCAAGGATATTGTATGAGTCTTCGAGAAATTGTTCGCAAGCTCACCGACCATGCAATTACAATTATGAGAAAAAATAAGCTGAATTGTCAGACAAGATAATCAATTTTTGCTCACAACCGATGTCTGACAGTATGTCGTAGATAAGGTTATTCTTGCTACAGGTGGTAATGCATATCGCCATACAGGTAGTGCTGGTGATGGTTATGCTTTTGCTCAAAGCCTAGGCCATACTATCAGTCCATTGTGACCTTCCTTGAATAGTTTTCAGACTGCTAACCAATGGTTGCATACTTTATCGGGCATCAGTTTTCCACAGAGTGTTTTAGTAGCGCAAGATGGCAAACAATTCGTAGGCCCATTCTTGCTCACTCATTTTGGAATAAGTGGCCCAGTTGTATTTGAGTATTCAGCTTATACTTCATTTGAAACTATGGAAGACAACAAACCACTCATAGTAAAACGAATACCAGATAAGGAAAAAAACTATGATTATTGGATAAAAATTATACAAGAAGCGAAAGAAATATTTCCCAAAAAACATGTAGAGAAAGTATTAAAATGATATTTGCCGACACGTCTTGTAGAAGAATTGGTAAGATCGTACGGTTTACCGGGAGAATGGCAGGTGACCGATATTCATAAGGATAGTATGAAAACGATTGCTCATATCTTAGGTCACGGATTGGAATTGTCTTTGACCGCAAGAAGACCTGGCGATGAATTTGTGACTGCGGGCGGAGTGCCTGCCAATGAAGTAGACTCAAAAACTATGGAATCCTTGGTGTGCCCGGGCCTGTATATTACTGGAGAATTACTCGATGTAGACGGAGTGACATGATGATATAATCTGACCTCCAGCTGGGCTACTGGTAGACTTGCCGGTAGAGCAATCATGGACTTGACATTTCATTAGTATTGCTCACTACCATAGTCACTATGGTGATTATTTTTTAATAATGGAGCATGAGAAACAATCTCACTAGGTCGGTTTTCCTGACGTGATTATTATTGTGTGTTGCAAATAATAGGGCTTCTTTATGATCCCCACATGGCGAGTTTGGTCCCAGATTGCTTGTTGCTCCTCCGATTAGTAAAAGGCTATCTTTTGACCTTACTGATACTTTGGCTTGTGGAGAAGCTAGGTACTATTTGGATACGCTTGCTCAGGAGGTCGGCACTCATCAAATTCTTGCTTTGCAAGGTGCCTCGATCTTTTCTTCATTACGAGAGTTTGCTTCGGAAGAACATAAAAATAATGAAATAGATAATCAGAATACGGATAGTGATAACTCATGATTCATTGAAACTCGGACTACTAGAAAGGAAGGTGTTTCGATCGTGTCCGCGGAGTTTTCTGAGAACGCCCTTGTGAATCCTTCTTCTTGAGTTTTTATAGTAGGATCTGGAAAAACGACATTGGATTATACTGCTTATGCTGACGTAGTTTCTTTGGACATAGCAATCCACTTAAGTGATACTGTTGTGCAAGAAATTAATATTCATATCAAGAACAAGCTTGGTATTGCTTTGTTTCCTGATAATAATGTTGTCCGTCTGCAGACAGCAAAGGATCTCGATATGATGATGCTATTGTTATCGCTTGGTGGCAATGATGGGCGAAATTTCATTCACCTCGATGATCCCAAGCAAAAAGCAAAACTCTTGAATACTGACGCATGGCTTGCACAGACAGACAGCCTACGTAGTTTTGCTGTTAATTATCTGGATGCATATAAAGACTCAGATAGTAAGGCTGAACTTTTTGAGCATTATTATCTACAGATGCCGGGTATTGTTAATCTGCTTATTCAAAGTCATAAACATTCTAATTCATCTTTATGATCTGCACCTGACCATCTAGTACGATTTGAAGTATGCCGTATTATCAAAAAAGAGACGAAACGTCTCTGGGTGGC